>NZ_AJWE01000105.1:0-92376 GCF_000281145.1 Rhizobium sp. CF142
CGGCAGCCCGCCTCTATGGCGCCTCGCCATTGCGCATCCTGTTCGTCTATATCGCCCCTATGTGCATTCCGTCGGTGATCGTACGCCTGACCCTGAACATGGCAGGCATCATTTTGACGGCCGCCTCGCTTGGTTTCCTCGGATTGGGCGCGCAGCCGCCGGCGCCCGAATGGGGCGCGATGATATCGAGCGGGCGCAAGTTCATGCTCGACTATTGGTGGGTTGCCGTGATGCCGGGCGTTGCCATTCTCGTCACCAGCCTCGCCTTCAATGTCGCAGGCGACGCGCTTCGCGACATTCTGGATCCCCGTCATGCAAGGTCCTGATATGAAGCCAGTCCTCTCAGTCGAAGACCTCAATGTCAGCTTCGGCAGGAACGCCGTGCCTGCCGTTTCCCATGTCAGTTTCGAAGTCGGGCGCGAGCGCGTCGGCATCGTCGGCGAGTCCGGCTCTGGAAAATCGACGACCGGTCGCGCGATCATGCGCCTTCTGTCGGCAGGCGCCACCGTCTCGGCAAAGCGTCTCGACCTCGACGGCAGTCCGCTTCTGTCTCTGTCCGAGAGGCAGATGGGAAAGATACGCGGCAAGGATATTGCACTCATCATGCAAGACCCCCGCTATTCGCTCAATCCGGTGCTCACCGTCGGCAAGCAGATCGCCGAAGCCGCCCGCCTGCATCTCAACCTGCGTGGTGCAGCGGCGACCGCTGCCGCCAAAGTAATGCTCGAGCGCGTTCGCATCAGGGACGCCGAGCGCGTGATGGCGCAGTATCCGCATCAGATATCTGGTGGCATGGGGCAGCGTGTCATGATTGCGATGATGCTGCTTGCCAAGCCAAAGCTCGTCATCGCCGATGAACCGACCTCGGCGCTCGATGTCAGCGTGCGCAAGGACGTGCTGACGCTGCTCGATGAACTCGTCCGGGAGAACGATTCCGGCCTGCTGCTGATCAGTCACGATATCCGGATGGTCTCCGCCTTCTGCGAGCGGATCATCGTCATGTATGCGGGGCGCATCGTCGAGACGCTGACGCGGCTGGAAGATGCAAGCCATCCCTATACGAAGGGGCTGATCGCCGCGATGCCCGATCCGCGACATCCCGTCCGGCGGCTTGCGGTCCTCGATCGCTCGAAGATCGACCTGGAGAGAGCATGATGATCGAAGTCCGCGACCTCAACGTCAAATTTCTGTCCGGCAAACAGCAAAACCATGTCGTCAAGGATATCAGCTTCAGCGTCGCGCGTGGGGAAACGCTGGGTATCGTCGGCGAATCCGGCTGCGGAAAGTCCACTGTTCTGCGATGCCTGTCAGGCATGGAAAAAGGCTGGTCGGGCGAAATCACGCTCGCCGGTCGCACCGTCGGCAAGTCGAGAAGCCTCGACGACCTCAAATGCGCCCAGATGGTCTTCCAGGATCCTTATGGCTCGCTGCATCCGCGCCACCGGATCGGCACGGCCCTTGCCGAGCCTTTGCGGGCCATGGGCAGACAAGAGATCTGGCAAAGCGTTGAGCGTTCTCTGCGCCAGGTCGGCCTGCCGGGGGCATTTGCAAACCGTTTCCCTCACGAACTTTCCGGCGGCCAGCGCCAGCGTGTCGCAATCGCGCGAGCGCTGATCCTCTCCCCGCCAATCCTCCTTCTCGACGAGCCGACTTCGGCGCTCGATGTGTCAATACAGGCCGAAATCCTGAACCTGCTGGCGGACCAGCGCGACGAGATGGGGCTGACCTACGTGCTTGTCAGTCACGATCTGGCAGTGATTGCCCATATGTGCGATCGCGTGCTGATCATGAAGGATGGCCGGTTCGTCGACGAACTCTCGAAACGGGATCTGCAGGACGGAAAAACGCACGACGAATATGCGCGTGAGCTATTCGAAGCGACTTTCATCTGACACTTTCTATGTGTCGACGACCGACCATGGGCGCCGCGCGCCTCGGCATGAGGCCGACCGGCCAGAAATCAATCCTGGGCTTCGGGCGCATAGGCCGAGGCCGATCGCTGTTGCAGCGACGTACGGCGCGCGTCGCAGATCCTGGCGGATAGCTCAGTAACCGATCAGTGAATAGGGAACATCATTCGAACCGAAACGAGGCTGGACGCCGAGCAGCGGGGCTGCTCGACCAATGATTTCCTTCACCATCGGAGCAGCGGTTGACGCAGCTGTTCGCCCGCCATGCTCGCCGGTTTTCGGGGCATCGATAATCGCGAGGACCATATATTTCGGCCTATCCATCGGAAAGGCCGCGACGAAGGCGTTGAAATTCAGGTCGCTGGCATAGCGTCCATTGACGACCTTGTCGGCGGTGCCGGTCTTGCCGCCGACGTTGAAGCCCTCGACCTGGGCAGCACGGCCGGAGCCCTTCAGCCCGTTCCAGGTGAAGAGGTAGCGCATATCCGCGCTCGTGCTTTGCTTGATGACGTTTCGCGATAATGCTGCGGCCTGTTCCGGCGACCGTGGCAGGAAGGTCGGCGAAATGAGATTGCCGCCATTGATAAGAGATGCGGCCGCAGACGCCGTCTGCAGCGGGGTTGTCGCGACGCCGTGGCCGAAGGAGATCGTGACAGAGTTGATCTTCTTCCATGTGTGTGGCTGTGTTGGCGTTGCGACACCCGGCATCTCCGTCTCCATCTTGGAGAGAAGGCCGAGCTTGGTCAGGAACTGTTGATGCCCTTCGATGCCGACCATATCCGCGACGGCGGCGGTGCCGATGTTCGACGAATACTGAAAGACTTCCGGGATCGACAGTGGCCTGTGCTTGCCTTTGAAATCCTTGATCGTGAAGCCGCCCATGCGGATCGGACGGGATGCATCGACAACGGAGTTTAGAGTGATCTTTTCCGCGTCGAGGCCCATTGCCAAGGTAAAGCTCTTGAAGGTCGAGCCCATTTCGAATGTCGCATTGCTGATCCGGTTGAACCAGCCTTTCTCGTAATCCTTGTCCGGTCTGCCGTCCGCCAATGCGCGCGACGGCTCGTTGGGGTCGTAGTCCGGCACCGAGGCCATGGCCAGGACCTCGCCCGTCTCGACGTCGAGAACGAGTGCGCCGGCGGCCTCTGCCTGATATGCGTTCATCGCCTTGGCGGCGACCTCTCGGGCGATGTTCTGGACGCGGATGTCGATCGACAGCCTGACGGGCTCAAGTGGAACTCCGGACGTCAGTCCGACAGCCCTCAGATCGGCCAGGCCCTGCTGGTCGAGATACCGCTCCATGCCGGCCAGTCCTTGATTGTCGACATTGACGTGGCCGAGAATATGCGACGCGGCCCGCCCGCCGGGATAGAAGCGACGTTTTTCCGGTCTGAAGCCTATGCCGGGAAGGCCAAGGGCCAGGATGTCAGCTTGCTGCCTTGGTGTGAGTTGGCGCCGTAACCACTGGAAGCCGCTGTCCATCTTGAGCTTCTTGTGGGTCTCCCTCCAATCGAGGCTCGGGATGACGGCTGCGAGTTTCTCCACCACTTCGTCGGCGTCGACGATGCGACGGGGGTCTGCATAGAGGGAGACCATGTTCAGGTCGGTAGCCAGGAGCTGGCCATTGCGATCGATGATGTCGGGCCGGGAAGCGACGCTGTTGGGATTGCCAAGCGAGCTAGTGGTGGGATCCTCGGCAAGTCCGTGTTGGACGAGACGCCCGCCGATCAGAAGGAACCCGCAGATGAAGGCGCCGATCAAGACTCCCAGGCGCTGCCTTGCCTGGCCGCTCCGCATCTTTCTTGTGCCCGGGATCTTGTCGTCAATGCCGATCCTCTGACGTTCGACGAGGATGTGGGACCGGCTTTTGATCTTCAGAATTCGGGAAATGATACTCATTGAGCTGATCCAGAACAGGAGGCGGAAGTCGAAGAAGCACTTCCGAAAACGCGGTGCGTTTTCCGGCCGGTTTCTCCTGGGGCAACTGGTGACTAGATTTGCGTCGAATTATCTAACGGTTCGTTAACCGTCGCATTCCAGAAATGCCACTGGGAACAGCGTTCGACTGTCACATCAAGCCGTTGCGTCGATCAATCGCTGAGCGGTAAACTTGTCGGTTACCAGCATGTCGATGACGCCAACACGAAGAGCGCCTGAGATCGCTGCCGTCTTCTTCGCGCCGCCAGCCAGCGCGATGACCCGATCCACCCGCGCAAGGTCCTCGAGCGGAAGGCCAATGACCCGGTCATCCAGCGGCGTCTTCACCGGTTTTCCGTCCTTGTCGAAGAAACGCAGTGAAATATCACCGACGGCGCCGGCCTCTGCGAGATCGGCGAGTTCCCGCGACGAAAAGATGTTGCCCGAGCGAGCAAGCAATTCGGACGGCTCCACCGCACCGATGCCGACAATGGCGAGTGTGATGCTGCCGAAGAGATCCATGGTCTCACGGACGAAGGGATCTGACTGCATCAGGAGCCTGGCTTCCCTCGACGTCGTCACGCCCTGTACGGGAAGCAACTTGGGCTCGGCGCCGGTGAGGCGGGCAAGGCGCGTGGTGAGCTGCGTGGCATGTGTCTGCACCGAAGGGTCGCCCATGCCTCCGAGGGTCTGGACAACGTATTTTACCTGGGCGCTTTTCTGCGGATGGATGTTTTCGACCATCTTGAAGATGGTCTGGCTCCAGCTCGACACCCCGACAATCTCGCCAGGCGAAAGTGTGATCTCCAGAAGATGGGCTGCCGCTTCACCGATCCGGGCCATGATGGCCCCGTCCCGGTCCTCACTGCACTCGACGACGATTGCTTCTGGAAGGTCGAACTTTTGTCGGAGCGCTCCCTCGAGCTCGCTATAGGTGCCGACCGGCGGGATGACGCTGGTGCGAACGATGTCCTCGGCCTCGGCCCTCTTCAGCATTCGCGAGACCGTCGCCTGAGAAAGCCGCAAATGCTGTGCGATCTCCGCCTGCCGCCGCCCTTCGATGTGGTACATCTGGGCAACCCTAGAAATCAGGCGGAGTTCGTTGAGGCGGGACATGGGCTATACCAGCTTGAATTATTATTCACACTTAGCCGGTGTCGGCCGCGACGTCGAGCGGGCCAGCGCATCATTCCATGTATTGAGAAGGCCGATGCGATTGATCTCTTCGGGGCGGATCACTTCGGTGCTTCTGGGCAGTGCCTCGATCACATCGAGATCCTTCCACAGGCCGAGCGAAAGCCCGGCGAGATAGGCGGCACCGAGAGCGGAAGCCTCCGGTGCCTCGCACTGGATCACAGCATGCTCGATTAGGTTCGACACGCATTGCATCAGGAAACGGTTCTGGCTCGGGCCGCCGTCGACATAGAGAGCGCCGAGTTTACCGCCGCTCTGGGCGCGCATGGCCGCGACCACGTCATGCACCTGGCAGGCGATCGAATCCGTCACCGAGCGGGCCATCTGGGCGCGGGTCGTGGAAAAGTTGATCTGCGCGAAGAGGGCGCGGGCGTCGGAGTTCCAGTAGGGGGCGCCGAGGCCGACGAAGGCCGGCACGAATCCCGGTCCGCCCGGCTCGGCCGTCGCCGCAAGGTCGACGAGGGCGGCCACATCAGGAAGGCCGAGAATGCCGGCCATCCAGGGAAGGCTTGCGGCCGAAACGAGGATATTGCCTTCGAAGGCGAAGGTCGGCACGCCAGCGATCCGCCAGGCGACCGTCGTGGTGATGCCGTTTTGCGGCGCGATGAAGCGCGGCAATGTCGTCATGACGGAGGAGCCGGTTCCAAACGTCACCTTGCCGTCGCCGGGCTTGAAGGCGCCGTGACCGAAGAGCGCTGCATGGCTGTCGCCGATGGCCGAGCGGATCGGCGTGCCATCGGCAATGCCGGGAAGCCCCTGTGTTGTGCCGAAATCGGCAGAGCTGTCGAGCACTTCAGGGAGCAGGGCAATATTGACGCCGAAGATTTGGCCGAGTTCTTTGCTCCAGACCTGGCCATTGAGGTCGAACAGCTGGCTGCGGGCGGCATTGGAGGCATCGCAGACGTGGCGGCGTCCACCCGTCAGGCAATGGATTAGCCAGCTGTCGATCGTGCCAAGACGCACGCAGCGTCCGGCCGGAACGCGATCGAGCAGCCAGCGGAATTTTGACCCGGGAAACATTGGATCGAGGGGCAGACCGGTAAGTGCTTGCACGCGGTCCAGATGCCCTTCGGCGATCAGGCGCTCGCAGTCCGGTGCGGTGCGGCGGCACTGCCAGCTCAGCACCGGACCCAGCGCTTCACCGGTCTCGGTATCCCAGACCGTGACGGATTCGCGCTGGTTGGACACCGCCACCGCCTCGACGGTCGCACCGGAGGCATTTTTCAGGCAGGCCTCGATCGCTTCGCAAACGGAGGCAAAGATCCGGCGGGGATCCTGCTCGACCCAGCCCGGTTGCGGATAGGAGATGCCGACGGCGGCCGAGCCTCTGGCAAGCACCTCTCCTGTTTCGGAAACCAGGACTGCCTTCGAATTGGTGGTGCCCTGGTCGATCGCCAGAATAGCCCGCATCGTCTTCTCCTCAGACAATGGCCGGGGCGGATGTGCGCCCCGGCTCAATAGACCTGCTATCAGATTATTTGCGCTTGATCAGCGCCTGGGCCGCATCGGCGATCGCCGCCGGCGCCATGCCGAATTCGTCGAGGAGGAATTCGGCCGAACCCGTCGGCGCATAGATGCCGGGAACGCCAAGACGCTTCATCGGCACGGGCGCGTTATCGACGACCACTTCGGCGACGGCGGAACCGAGGCCGCCGAAGATCGAATGTTCTTCCGCCGTCACGATAGCACCGGTCTCGGTGGCGGCCGCGATGATGGCGGTCTCGTCGATCGGACGAACGGTCGCCATGTTGAGCACGCGCGCCTTGATGCGGCGCTCGGCCAGGATTTCGGCGGCCCTCACCATGCGGTGGGTCAGTGTGCCGTTGGCAATCAGGGTGACATCGGAGCCTTCGCGCAGCAGGTTCGCCTTGCCGACTTCGAACTTGTGGCCTTCGGGCAGCAGATCCGGAACGCCGACACGTGACAGGCGCAGGAAGCAGGGACCATTGTAGCTTGCGGCCCATTCGACGGCGGCGGCAGTCTCAATCCGGTCGCATGGCGCGATGACGGGCAGGTTTGGCAGCACGCGCGTCCAGGCGAAGTCCTCGATCGAATGATGGGTTGGGCCAAGTTCGCCGTAAGCCATGCCCGAGGAAATGCCGACCAGCTTGACGTTGGCATTGGAGTAGGAAATGTCGGCCTTGATCTGCTCGAGCGACCGGCCGGTCAGAAATGGTGAAGCGCCGCAGACATAGGGCAGGCGTCCGCCATTGGCGAGACCGGCGCCGACGCCGACCATGTTCTGTTCGGCAATGCCGACATTGACGAGGCGATCGGGAAATTTCGACTTGAAGCCGCCGAGCTTGGAGGAGCCGACCGAGTCGTTGCAGACGGCGACGATGGTTTCATTTTCGGCCGCCAGCCGTTCGAGCGTCGCGGCAAAGGCATCGCGGCAATCATAGAGCTTCGGTGGGTTTACGGGCGCGTTCATTAGAGTGCCTCCGACAGTTCTGCCAATGCGGTTTCATACTGTTCCTTGCTCGGAACCTTGTGATGCCAGTCGACGCGGTCCTGCATGAAGGAGATGCCGTGGCCCTTATTGGTATGCGCGACGATGCAATGGGGGCGGTCGGAGCGATGCTCGAGAGCGGGCACGATCGCGTGCATGTCGTTGCCGTTGATTTCGCTGACCTCCCAGCCAAAGGCCTCGAGCTTGGGGCGAAGCGGCGCGAGATCGTTGGTGTCTGAGAGGGACGCGCCCTGCTGGAACCTGTTGTGGTCGATGACCAGCGTCAGGTTGTCCAGGCGGAACTGGTATGCCGCCATGATGGCTTCCCAGTTGGAGCCTTCCTGCATCTCGCCGTCACCGGTGATGACATAGGTGTGGTATTTCGCGCCCGAGAGTTTCGCCGCCTTCGCCATGCCGACAGCGACCGGCAGCCCGTGTCCCAGAGGCCCGGTATTGGTTTCGACGCCCGGCACCTTGTTACAGTTCGGGTGGCCGTTCAGCCGGGAATGCGGCTTCAGGAAGGTCGATATCTCCTCTTCCGGAATGAAGCCGCGCTTGGCGAGCGCGACATAGAGCGCGCAGGCCGTATGGCCCTTCGACAGCACGAACCTGTCGCGATCGGGGTGTTTGGGCTGGTCGGGCCAGACACGCAGCACGCGGAAGTACAGCGCAGTGAGGAGATCGATCACCGACATCTCGCCACCGATATGGCCGGCGCCTGCCTCGTATACGGCCTGGAGGTCGCGCAGACGGATCTGGCGAGCAACACGTTCAAGTTCGGAAGGCTCCATCGTTTCCTCTTGTGCATAAATATTCATGTAGTTATATTTTTGCATACAAGCCGCCTTAGTCAAGCCCCTTATTGGTCATTATGCTTCGCTCATCACCCGAAAAGCTGGTTGACAGCATCTAAGCAAGTTGTTAATGAATTTTCCAGCAGGCATGAATAAATATTCTTGCTTGAAGAAATATTGGCCGCCGGCCTTAATCCCAGGGAGGAACGATGGTGGCGATCGACGTGAATGAACAGAGCCGTCCGTCCGGTACGTGGGTCAGCAAGCTCACGGGAGCAACCGGTCCGCTCATCGGGCTGCTTTTGCTCTGCCTGTTCCTGACCTTCAGCACTGATGCATTTCTCTCCGTCCGTAATGGTCTGAACATTCTCGACCAGATCACCGTGCTTGGGATCATGGCAGTCGGCATGACCTTCGTGATCCTGATCGGCGGCATCGACCTTTCGGTCGGTTCGGTCCTGGCTCTCGCGATGATGGTGATGGGCTGGACGGCGAATGTCGCCGGCCTGCCGCTCGGCGTCGGCATCGTGGTGGCGCTCATTGCCTCGATGATCAGCGGCCTGATCGTCGGCATCATGGTCACCTGGTTCAGGGTGCCTGCCTTTATCGCGACACTGGCGATGATGTCGGCTGCGCGCGGCGTGGCGAACATGATCACCGACGGCCAGCAGATCGTCGGCTTCCCCGACTGGTTCATGATGCTGGCCATTGACCGCCATTTCGGCATTCTGACTGCAACCGTCTTCCTGATGCTGGCTGTCGTCGCCGCTGCTTGGGTTTTCCTGCACTTCCGCGCAGAAGGCCGCATGCTCTATGCGGTCGGCGGCAATCCCGAAGTTGCTCGTCTTGCCGGCATCAACGTCCAGCTTGTGACCATTCTTGTTTACATGGCGAGTGCCGTCCTTGCAGGTCTTGCCGGTATCGTTCTTGCTGCCCGTCTGGACTCGGTTCAGCCGTCCAGCGGTTTTGGCTACGAGCTGGACACGATCGCGGCCGTCGTCATCGGCGGAACGTCTCTATCGGGAGGCGCAGGCGGCATTGGTGGGACGCTTATCGGGGTGCTGATCATCGGCGTTCTGCGTAACGGCCTCAATCTGCTCAACGTCTCGCCCTTCCTGCAGCAGGTCATCATCGGTGTCGTCATCGTTCTTGCTGTCGGTGCGGAAACGATTCGAAAGCGCCGAGCCGCCTGATCATTCGGCCGCATTCAACGCTGGCCTCACAATTCCCCTCCGAGAAGTTTGGAGCGGATCTACTGCCCGAGGGGGAGGATACCCGAGGGTTCACTAACAACGGAGGAATTGACATGAAATTTGCGCGCACTCTGCTCGCGTCTGCCGCCCTGCTTGGCCTCAGCCTCGGATCCGTTCAGGCGGCCGAAGTCAAGAAGCTCGGCCTTGCCGTCGCCAATTTGCAGGCAAACTTCTTCAACCAGATCAAGCAGTCGGTCGAAGCGGAAGCCAAGAAGCGTGGCATCGAGGTCCTCACCGTCGACGCCAAGGGCGATGGCCCGACCCAGGTCAACCAGATCCAGGACCTGCTGACCCAGGATATCGACGCACTGATCTACATCCCGGCAGGCGCTGCTGCAGCCAGTGTGCCGGTCAAGCTCGCAAAGCAGGCCGGCATTCCGGTCGTCAACGTCGACCGCAATGCCGAGGGCGCTCCGGGCGATACCTTCCTGGCGACCGATTCCGTCGCCTCCGCCAAGGCGGTTTGCGACTACATCCTCAAGGAAGCCGGCGGCAAGGGCAAGATGGTCATCATCCACGGCCAGAAGGGCACCACGCCTGAACTGGACCGCAGCAAGGGGTGCCAGGAATCCCTGAAGGCCTATCCGGATGTGGGCGTCGTCGCCGAGCAATATTCCAACATGTGGAGCCAGGACGAGGGCTTCCAGATCATGCAGAACATGCTCCAGTCGAATTCGGATGTCTCGATCGTCTTTGCCCAGGCAGATGGACTGGCGCTCGGTGCGGCTCAGGCGATCAAGGTCGCTAATCCATCGCAAAAGATCGTGGTCGGTGGTTTTGATGGCGACACCGCTGCACTCGAGGCCCTCAGCAAGGGTGTGTTCGACGTGACCGCGACACAGCAGACGCAGAAGATGGGCCGCGACGCGGTGGAGAACGCGGTCAAGCTCGCTGCCAAGGAAAAGGTGCCGCCGGTCCAACTGATGGACGCTACGCTGACGACCAAGGAAAACGTGGCCGGCTTCATCGCCAACCATCCGTAATCAGTCGAAATCTCGAGGAGGTGTGCTGTGACCGAGCCGGTTCTTTCCCTGAGGGGCATATCCAAGCGCTACGGACCGCTCCAGGTTCTGAAAAATGTGGACCTGGACGTCTATCCCGGCGAGGTGGTGGCACTTCTCGGCGAAAACGGCGCTGGCAAGTCGACGCTGTCAGGCATCATTGCCGGATCACGCACACCGTCCGAGGGCACGATGACATGGCTGGGGCAGCCCTATGCCCCGGCCGCTCCACGCGAGGCGATCGACAAGGGCGTCGTGCTGATCCATCAGGAACTGCAGCTTCTGCCGCATCTTTCGATCGCTGAAAATGTCTTCATCGGTCGTTGGCCGATGAAGAACGGCGTGGTCGACCGCACCCAGATGGTCCGCCGCGCCCAGGAACAGCTCGCACGGCTGAACCTGCACATTCCCGCGACCCGAAAGGTCGCCGGTCTTTCGACCGCCAACCAGCAGCTCATCGAGATCGCCAAGGCGTTGGCGCTCAATGCAAAACTCCTGATCCTCGACGAGCCGACCGCAGCCCTTGGCGGGGCGGAGACGGAAGCCCTGTTCGAGCAGGTGCGCAAGCTTCGCGCCGAGGGCGTGGGCATCATCTACATCTCCCACCGCATGGAGGAGATCAAAAAGATCACCGATCGCATCGTCGTGCTTCGCGATGGAGAGCGTGTCCATGAATTTGCCGACAGCTCGACGCCGGTGCGCACGATCGTCGAAAGCATGGTCGGCCGCTCGCTCGATCGCATGTTTCCGACCCTTCCCGAGCCGACCAGCAGGCCCGTCCTTGAGGTATCCGGCCTGACGTCGCCGGACGATTCCTTCCGGGATGTGAGTTTCGACGTTCACGCGGGCGAGATCCTCGGCATCGCCGGCCTCGTCGGTGCCGGCCGTACCGAGCTCGTGCGGGCGATTTCCGGTGCCGATCCAATCAGCGCTGGCTCGATCCGGCTGGAAGGCGAGGCGCTGAAGCTGCGCAGCCCTGCGGACGCGATTGCCAAAGGCATCGTGATGGTCCCGGAAGACCGCAAGGACCAGGGCCTCGTCGTCGCGCACAAGATCAGCGAAAATATCGTCTACGCCAATCTCGACAAGCTCGGCGGGCGCTGGCTCACCTCGAGCATGAAGCGCGTTTTCGCCGAAAAGGCAGTGGCGAAGTTCGGCGTCAAGGGGCGTGCGGAGCAGTTTGCCTCCGATCTCTCGGGCGGCAACCAGCAGAAGGTCGTCATCGCCAAATGGCTGATGCGCGATCCGAAGGTCGTGGTGCTGGACGAGCCGACGCGCGGCATCGATGTCGGAGCCCGCGCCGGCATCTACGATATCATCGTCAACCTGGCCAAACAGGGTGTCGCGGTCATCGTCGTAAGCTCCGACCTCGAGGAGGTTCTCGGCGTATCGAACCGCATTCTCGTGCTGGCTCAGGGCAAGCAGGCAGGCATTTTGAAGCGTGACGAGGCGAACGACGTCTCGGTCATGGAACTGGCGACAATCTAGGCAAAGACAGAAAGGAAGAGCGGTGTCCGACATCTCTCTGAACGCACCGAAACTATTTGATCTCAGCGGCCAGGTCGCCATCGTGACCGGCGCCGGCAGCGGCATCGGGCAAAGGATCGCCATCGGTCTTGCCCAGTGCGGCGCCGACGTGGCGCTTCTCGATCGGCGCACCGATGACGGTCTTGCCACGACTGCCAGCCATATCCGGGCTGCCGGCCGCCGTTCGATCGAAATTGCCGCCGATGTGACCAGCAAGTCGTCTCTGACCGATGCCGTCGCCCGCACCGAAGTCGATCTCGGGGCTCTCTCACTTGCCGTCAATGCGGCCGGCATCGCCAATGCCAATCCCGCCGAAGAGATGGAAGAGGACCAGTATCAGACGCTGATGGACATCAACCTGAAGGGCGTCTTCCTTTCCTGCCAGGCCGAAGCGCGCGCCATGCTGAAGAACGGCCGCGGCTCCATCGTCAACATCGCCTCCATGTCCGGCGTCATCGTCAACCGCGGTCTTAGTCAGGCCCATTACAACGCCTCCAAGGCGGGCGTGATCCATATGTCGAAGTCGCTGGCGATGGAATGGGTCGGGCGCGGCATCCGCGTCAACACGATTTCGCCGGGCTATACCGCAACGCCGATGAATACCCGGCCGGAGATGGTGCATCAGACCAAGCTCTTCGAGGAGCAGACGCCGATGCAGCGCATGGCTGGCGTCGACGAGATGGTCGGTCCGGCCGTCTTCCTCCTGTCGAATGCTGCAAGCTTCGTGACGGGCGTCGATCTGCTCGTCGACGGCGGCTTCTGCTGCTGGTGATGCCATGCGCAAGCTGATCGCAGGCAACTGGAAAATGAACGGTCTCATCTCCTCCCAAGCTGAGATCGAGGCGCTGAAGGGACTAACGGGCAGTGCGACGTGCGATATCGTCGTCTGCCCGCCCTTCACGCTGATTGATCGCGCAGTGGAGCGAGCCAAGGATTCGAACCTGGTCATCGGCGCGCAGGATTGTCATGCGCAGCAGTCAGGCGCCCACACAGGCGACGTTTCTGCCGAAATGCTGGCCGATATCGGTGCGCGTTTTGTCATCCTCGGACATTCCGAGCGCCGTGTGTCTCATGGCGAAGATGATGAAATCGTCCTTGCAAAGGCGGTCGCCGCGCATCGGGCCGGCTTGATCGCGATTGTCTGCGTCGGTGAAACGCGGCGTGAGCGCGACGAAGGAAGGGCGATCGAAGTGGTTGATGGGCAGCTGCAGGAATCGGTCCCTGAGGGTGCTACCAGCCGAAATCTTGTCATAGCCTATGAACCCGTCTGGGCAATCGGAACCGGACTGGTGCCGACCAACGAACAGATCGAGGAGGTCCACGCCGCAATCCGGCAGATGCTCGAAGAGCGGCTGGGCAGCGATGGCCATTCGGTCAGGATCCTCTATGGCGGCTCGGTCAAGACATCCAATGCAGAGGCGATATTCGGGCTTCGCAATGTGGACGGAGCGCTGGTCGGTGGCGCTTCGCTGAAGGCCTCGGAACTCGCAGGAATTATTTCGGCAGCCGTTTGAACTCTGAGTGCGGAGACAAGTGTCGCCGGTGCAGATCGGTGCGCTCACGCCGGCCCCGTTGAAAGGAAAAGAGAATGCAACGTTTTGAAAACAAGACCGTCGTCATTACCGGTGCAAGCCGCGGCATCGGCGCTGCGATCGCCAAACGCTTTGCGCGCGAAGGGGCCAATCTCGTCGTCTCCGCCAATGAGGAGAGCGTGCATGGCGTGGCCGAACAGATCAAAGCCGATGGCGGAAAGGCGATCTCCTTCGTCGGCGACGTTACCGACAAGGCGAGCGTCAAGGCACTCTATGACGCTGCCGAGCAGGCATTCGGCGCTGTCGACGTCTCCATCCAGAATGCCGGCGTCATCACCATTGCCCGCATCGAGGATATGACCGAGGGCGAGTGGGACAAGGTCATGGCGGTCAACACCAAAGGCGTGTTCCTCTGCGCCCAGGAAGCGATCGCCCGCATGCGCAAGCACGGCCGCGGCGGACGTATCATCAACACCGCCTCCGGCCAGGCACGCGACGGCTTCATCTACACGCCGCATTATGCCGCCTCGAAGATGGGCGTCGTCGGCATCACCCAGAGCCTTGCCAAGGAAGTCGCGACCGACGGCATCACCGTCAACGCCTTCTGCCCGGGCATCATCGAGACCGACATGTGGGCCTATAACGACCAGGCATGGGGCAAGCTGCTCGGCAATTACGGCCCCGGCGAACTGATGAAGGAATGGGTCGAAGGCATCCCGATGAAGCGCGCCGGTTCCGGCGAAGACGTCGCCGGCCTAGTCACCTTCCTTGCCAGCAACGATGCGGCCTACATCACCGGCCAGACCATCAATGTCGATGGCGGCCTCATCATGTCCTAGCTCTGTTCGACAATAGGAAACGGTGCTTTCACCCCTGCGAGACAATTCCCGCGGCGAGATCTGCACCCAACCTCTTGCAGAACAAGGCCTTCATCATCTATCTAAGTAATGTTCTCAGGGCGGGGTGCAATTCCCCACCGGCGGTATCGAGGCAACTCGGAGCCCGCGAGCGCCTTCGTGAAAGCGAAGGGTCAGCAGATCCGGTGAGATGCCGGAGCCGACGGTCATAGTCCGGATGGAAGAGAGCAACGCAGAGGACACCGCTCGGCACGCGGTGTTTCATATGCTTGTTCGCCCAAGGGAAAATGGTGGCTTTTGACAAGCCATGTATGCCGCTCACGCGGCTAACCCTTGAAAGGCAGAGAAATGGCAATTTCCAAAATCGAAGATGCGATCACCGCGATTGCGCGTGGAGAGATCGTGGTCGTCGTCGACGATCGCGACAGGGAAAACGAGGGCGACCTCGTTATCGCATCCGAGGCAATCACCCCGCAGGCGATCGCCTTCATGATGAATTATGCCCGCGGCCTCATCTGTGTGGCCATGGAAGGCGAGCGGCTGGACGAATTGCAGATCCCGCAGATGGTCCCCAACAATACCGAACTTTTGAAGACGGCTTTCACCGTGTCGGTTGACTATATTCCTGAAACGACGACCGGAATCTCGGCGGCTGACCGCGCCGCAACGGTTCGCGCACTCATTGCCGAGACTTCCCGCCCCGAGGATTTTGCGCGGCCCGGCCATATCTTCCCGCTGCGTGCGCATCCGAACGGCGTGCTTTCTCGCCCCGGCCACACCGAGGCTGCTGTCGACCTCGCAAGGCTCGCAGGCCTTTCTCCGTCGGGTGTCATCTGCGAAGTGGCCAATGATGACGGCACGATGGCGCGTCTGCCCGAGCTCGAGCAGTTTGCCGAGCGGCACGGCCTCCACCTGATCACGATCGAGGATCTCATTGCTTATCGAGGCGTGAGCGCGCCTGTTAAGGCCGCCTAAGCGCGCTAGCCCTTGGCGTGGTAATGCCACAGTAAGCCGAGGTCATGTGGGTGCCGTTTGCGTAAGGCACCCGCGCTCCGCCATGGATAAGCAGCGTGAGCTATTGGCTTAAAGAAGACCCGATCGCTCGGGTCTTCGATGTTTCAGCATGCCGTCAGATGACGAGTGCTAGCGCCGGCCCCTGATCGTCTGCCTTGCGTTCCTGGCCGGCCGTGCCTTCCAGGCTCTCGGAGGCCAGCAGATTGAACTCCCGACGTTCTTTCTCCGATACGATCGCGAGATCAATGACCTTCTGCAGATTGGCGGCGTGGCGGAAGGTGGGATCGTCCTGCTTTCCGGTCCTGACCGCTTCGGCAAAGCGCTGGTAGTTGGTCAGCGCCGCCGGCACCTCGATGTCACGCCAGGTGGCGCTTTCAATATCGTCACCGAAGCAGCCGCGAAGATCTGAGCCGTCAGGACGATGGATGACTTCGAGGCTGCCCTTCTCGCCATAGATGCGCAGCTTCAGTTCGTTGAGATGACCGGTTGCCCAGCGTGTCGCATGGATGACGCCAAGGGCGCCATTGGCGAAATCGACCGACATGGTGAAGCTGTCATTGGCATCGAGCATATATTCGCCGATCTGGCCGCCCGGCGCCTTGTTGAAGGTCTTCAGCCGCGCAAAGACATGGTCGATATCGGTCGCGGCGCCATAAGCGGCGAAATCGAGGATATGGATGCCGACATCGCCGAGCACGCCGTTCGAACCGTGACCGGTGGACAAACGCCACAGCCAACGCGATTCCGTGCGCCAGTCACCCCAGGCGCGCGATACCAGCCAGCTCTGCAGATAGGAGGCCTCTACATGGCGGATGGTGCCAAGTTCGCCTGCCAACACCATCTCACGGGCGCGCTGCAGCTGCGCGACGTTGCGATAGGTGAGATTGACCATGTTGATGACGCCGGCGGCCTCAGCTGCTTCCGTCATTTCGAGAGCGTGCGCATAGTTTTCCGCCAAGGGTTTTTCGCAGAAGACGTGCTTGCCGGCAGCAATCAAAGCCAGGCTGGTTGCGTGGTGGACACGGTCGGGCGTGACGTTTGTGGCCGCATCGAATCCACCCCAGGCGATCGCCTCTTCAAGCGTGCTGAAGCGTTTTTCGATGTTGAAATGATCGGCGAACTCATCGAGCCTGGTCCGATCCGTATCGACGGCGCCGACCACCTCCACGCCATCGATGGTGAGGAAGTTGGCAACCTGGTTTTTCGCCATCATGCCCGTACCTAGAACGAGTAGACGCATTTGCTCTTCTCCTCAGCGGTAACCGGCTTCGCCGGCCTGATGCAGTCTCGGGCCGCGTTCGACGATCGGCTCCAGTGCCTTCTCTACCGGCACATTTGGGGCATCGGTGATGCTCTTCAGATCGCCCTGCGGGTTATAGGCCCACTTCACGCCGTTGATCAGCACCTTCTGCACTTTGGCATCATGATAGGTCGGATAGGTTTCGTGGCCGGGACGGAAATAGAAGATGTTGCCCGCACCACGGCGCCAGGTCAGGCCAGACCGGAAGACTTCGCCGCCCTGGAACCAGGAGATGAAGACCGTTTCCAGCGGCTCCGGCACGGAGAACTGCTCGCCGTACATTTCTTCGTTTTCCAGTTCGAAATGCTCGCCGAGACCGGCCGCGATCGGGTGGCGCTGGTTGATCGTCCACAGACGCTCGCGCTCGCCCGCCTCGCGCCATTTCAGCGCACAGGGCGTGCCCATCAGCCGCTTGAAGATCTTCGAGAAATGACCGGAATGCAGAACGAGCAGACCCATGCCTTCCCAGACCCGCTTGGCGACGCGCTCGACAACGATATCGGAGACGGCGCCATGATCCTTGTGACCCCACCAGGTCAGAACGTCGGTCTCGGCAAGCCGGGCTTCGCTCAGGCCGTGCTCAGGCTCCTGCAGTGTAGCGGTCGTGGCCGAAATCGCCGGATCGGTGTTCAGCGCCTTGGCGATCGCGGTGTGCATGCCCTCGGGATAGATCTCCTGGACAATGGCGTTGGTATTTTCATGGATGTTTTCACCCCAGACGATGGTGCGAATAGGCAAGTTTCTGCTCCTTTGCAGCAAGTGGCGGACCGGAACCGATGGGAAGCGGTCGGATCCTGTTTGTTTGATTGGTGGTCAGGCTGCGCCCTTGAAAGGGACCTTTTCGAGCGCGCGTCCGGATTGGTCGAAACGGTGAATGCGATCCTTGACCGGCGACACGCCCAGCTGCTGGCCGGGCTCGTGGCTTGATACGCCGGTTTCTCGAACGGTGAGCGGTTCGGCCGAGCCGATGTCGAGATAGACGAAGCTGTCCGAGCCGAGAATTTCTGAGTGGATGACGGTGCCCGTCCAGGCAGGATCCTGATCTCTAAACTCGATATGTTCGGCTCGCACCCCGATCGTGTGGGCACTATAGGGAGCCGCGAACGGTCCGGAGAGGAAATTCATCTTCGGCGAGCCGATGAAGCCGGCGACGAAGATTGAGTTCGGGGTTTCGTAGAGTTCGATCGGCGTTCCGACCTGTTCGACGACGCCATCGCGAAGAACGCAGATGCGATCGGCAAGCGTCATGGCCTCGACCTGATCGTGAGTGACATAGATCATCGTGGTGTCATGCATGCCGCGGTGGAGCTTGGCGATCTCCAGCCTGGTGGCGACGCGCAACGCAGCATCAAGGTTCGACAATGGCTCGTCGAACAGGAAGACCTTCGGGTCACGAACGATGGCGCGGCCAATGGCGACGCGCTGGCGTTGGCCGCCCGAAAGCTGGCGCGGCAGGCGCTCCAGATAGGGTGAGAGCTGCAGCATGCCGGCTGCCTGTTCGACGCGCGCCTTGCATTCTTCCCTGGTCCGGCCGGAGAGCTTCATGCCGAAGGCCATGTTTTCGTAGACCGTCATATGCGGATAGAGCGCATAGGACTGGAAGACCATCGCGATGCCGCGCTTCGACGGGGAAAGACGATTGACCGGCTGACCATCAAAGGAAAGCGTGCCTGACGTTATGTCCTCCAGTCCTGAGATCAATCTAAGCAAGGTGGACTTGCCGCAACCGGATGGGCCGACGAAGACCATGAACTCCCCCTTCCGGATGTCCATGCTGACGCCCTTGATGACTTCGAATGCCCCGAAGCTCTTGCGGATATTGTCTAATCTAATTTGTGCCATATCTCGCTTTCCTCAGCCTTTGACGCCGCCGGCGGTCAGCCCGGAAATGATCCGGCGTTGAAAAATAAGAACAAGGATGACGACGGGCACGGTAACGATGACCGATGCCGCCATGATATTGCCCCAGGGGATTTCGAACTGACTGCCGCCCGAAAGGAGAGCGATCGCTACCGGCACCGTCCGTTGCGCATCCGACGAGGTGAAAGTCAGGGCGAACAGAAATTCATTCCAGGCCGTGATGAAGGCGAGCAGGCCGGTGGTGACCAGGGCCGGCCACATCAGTGGCATGAACACCTGCGTGATGATGACCCAGGGGGAGGCGCCATCGACGATGGCCGCTTCCTCGATCTCGATCGGCAGATCCCGCATGAAAGTCGTCAGCACCCACACCGTGAAAGGCAGGGTGAAGATCATATAGGAGAAGATCAGCGCGAAGGGCGTGTTGAAGATGCCGACCCAGCGAATGAGTTCGAAAAGCCCCGCCAGCACCGCAATCTGCGGGAACATCGAGACAGACAGGATGGTGAGCATCAAGAGTGCCCGACCCCGGAAATGCACGCGGGCAAGCGCGTAGGATGCGGTCACGGCGAGCAGCAGCGAAGCGGCAACCACGAGGCATGCAATGAACAGCGAATTGCCGAGGCTGCGAATGAAACTGCCTGTCGTCAGCACGCCGGTATAGTTTTCCAGCGAGATCGAGGTCGGCCAGTAAGTGACCTCGAAGAGCGCGGTGCCGGCTTTGAAGCTTGTCAGGATCGCGTAATAGAACGGGAAGACCGCGATGATGACGATGACCGTGACCAGCAGATAGAACAGTGTATTTTTCGTGGCTGTGAGCAGCATCAGCGTTCGCCTCCGCCGAGATTGACGCGTCCGAGCCAGATGTAGAGCACGGTAACGGACGCGATGATGAGAAAGAGAACAGTGGAGGCGGTTGCGCCATAGGCGAACTTGTCGAAATCGAAGAGGTTTTCGCGCGCCATGACCGACATGGTCTTGGTCTGGGCGTTGTTCGGTGTCAGCACGTAGATCAGGTCGAAGATGCGCATGGCATCGAGCATGCGGAAGATCACGGCGACCATGATTGCCGGGCGGATCAGCGGCAGGGTAAGACGCCAGAACACTTTGATGGGGTTGATGCCGTCGATCTTTGCGGCTTCGTAAATATCGGCCGGAACCATCTGCAGGGCGGCGAGGATCAGCAGCGCCATGAAGGGCGTTGTCTTCCAGACGTCGACGATCAGAACGGCGATCATCGCGGTCTGAGGATCAGCGGTCCACGCGATCTTCTGGCTGATGAGCCCGAGGCTGAGAAACATGTCGTTGAGGATGCCGAACTGGTCGTTGAGCATCCAGGCCCACATTTTCGCGGAGACGATGGTCGGGATCGCCCAGGGAATGAGGATAGCGGCGCGCACGATGCCGCGGCCAACGAATTGCGCGTTCAACACAAGGGCGACGACGAGGCCGAGCGCGGTTTCGATCGTCACCGACAACAGCGTGAATTTTGCCGTGTTCCAGACTGCGCCCCACCAGGCGGGATCAGCCAGCAGTCCTCTATAGATCGTGCGGCCGCTCTTCAGGGTGACCCAGGAGAGGTAATTGTCGAAGCCGACGAACTGGGCATCGCCGAGGTTCGTCAGCGACGCGTTGGTGAAGCTGAAGTATATGGTGCGGAACAGCGGCCAGCCGGCAACGATGGCCAGGATCAGCAGTGTCGGAGCCAGGAAGATCCAGGCGGATCGGACACGTTCCGAGCGCAGATCCGAAGAGATTGCCTTCGTGCGCGCGCCTGTGCTCAGATTTTGGGAGACTGCAACTTCACTCATGGAATATCCGCTTCATGAGACAATCGACGACGGCGTTATCGGAAGCGGCAGCGACGAGATATCCGACGCCGCCGCCTTGATTTGTTACCAGCCGCTGCCTTGCAGCGTCGTCAGATCGGCTTCGAGAAGCTCTAGGTTTTCTTCGGCTGTACCGCTGCCGGAGAGCGTATTGTGCACGGCGGTCCAGAACTTGGCGGAAACCTCGTTATACTTGACCTTGGCAACAGCCGATGGCCGCGGCACCGCGTTTTCGAAGATCGGCTTCCAATTCGGCATGAACGGCTGCGCAGCAGCAATGTCCTTGTCGTCATAAAGCGCCGACAAGGTCGGCAGGTTGGAAAGCTCGATGGCGCGCTGCTTCTGGCTTTCCTTCGACGTCAGGAACTTGACAAGTTCGATCGCCACATCGGGGTTCTTCGAATATTTCGAGACGGCGAGATTCCAGCCGCCGAGCGTCGAGGAAGGCTTGTCGCCTTCTGCGGCAACGGGAAGTGTCGTCACGTCGAACTTGCCCTTCACCGGGCTGTCGGCGCCGTTGCCCAGCGCATAGGCGTAGGGCCAGTTACGCATGAAGACGGCGTTGCCGGTCTGCCAGACACCGCGGGATTCTTCCTCCTGATAGGCGAGCACACCGCTCGGTGAAATCGTGCCGATCCAGCCCTTGGCGCGATCGAGCGCCGCCGCAGCCTTCTCGTTATTGATCGAAATCGTGCCGTCGGTCTCGATGATCTGGCCACCGCCCGAGGACTTGACCCATTCCAGCGCATCGCAGGTCAGGCCTTCATAGGCATTGCCCTGGAAGACATAACCCCAGAGATCCTTCTGGCCGGCGGCGCGTTCCTTCCCCTGGATTTCCTTGGCGGTTGCCTCCATTTCGTCCCAGGTCTTCGGCGGCTGCTTACCATATTTCTCAAGCAGATCCTTGCGATAGAAGAGGGCCGGCGCGTCCGTGTAAAGCGGCATTGCGACCAGGCGGCCGTTCACGGTCTGGGAGGCGACGATCGCCGGGAAAAAGTCGCCGACGACGTCCTTGGTGGCATCCTTCAGGTCGACGAACTGGTCTGCCAGCTGCGGGGCCCAGATAACATCCGTCTGGTAAACATCGACATCCGTGTTGCCGGCTGCGAGCCAGAGCCGATACTGCGAAAACTGTTCCGTGGACGAGGATGGCATGGTGACGATCTTGACCGTATTGCCGGTCGCCTTCTCGAAGGCATCGAGCTGCTTGCGGAACAGGTCGAGGTTCTTGCCGGTTGAGCTCGCTGAAATGCTGATCTCGGCGGCAAAGGCCGGAACTGACGCGCCAATAAGCGCAGCCGCGACGGCGGCCGCTGTGAAACGAAACTTCATTTTCTCCTCCCAAAGACCAAATTGAAATCGATTTGGTTGTGAAAAACTGGCAGAAGCTCGATACCGTGTCAAGGGAGGTTCTTAACTGCGACCTATACTTGTTCGAAAATTCGAAATATCGTTGAAAATCAATGAGAAGTCCCAATGCCATGATTTCCTAATTCGCGCCGGTCTTTATCTGATGGCGGATAAAATTGAAATCGATTTGAGAAAATATAATCGACGGCATAGAATGTGGAATTTGCGAGGCCGATGGTATAGATGCCCGGCAGCGCAGGCGATGAAAGTTATTTCGGTCAATGAAACTCAAAGAGTTCGCAAAACAACTTGGATTGTCTCCAACGACCGTCAGCCGTGCGCTCAGTGGCTACCCCGAGGTAAGCGAGGTGACGCGCGCCCGCGTCGTCCAAGAGGCGGTGCGGCTGGGTTATCGGCCGAACGTCAATGCGGTCAGACTGAAGACCGGCCGGGTTGGCGCCATTGGCGTCGTCATGGGGCGTGCCGGCGAGTTTCATTTCGCGGAATTCATGGCCGGTATGGCGGAGCGTCTTATCACGGAAGACACCGATATCCTGGTCATTCCGATGGCCAATCCCGAATATGATGCCGAGATGCAACTCTACAGACGGCTGGCGGAAAGTCAGCGGGTGGATGCGATCATCGTGCATTCGCCTCGACCCAATGACCAGCGTATCGCGCTGCTGCATGAGCTGGGAATGCCGTTCCTCGTTCATGGCCGTTCAGACATCGACGTGCCGCACCCCTGGCTCGATATCGACAATGAAGGGGCTGTGCGCCGTGCGACTTCGCATCTGATCGATCTCGGTCATACGAGGATTGCGATGATCAATGGCCGCGAGGGCGCAACTTACGCGCTGCATCGCGACATCGGTTACCGCAGCGCCTTGCAGAGCCACGGGATCGAGGTCGATCCGCAACTGATCGCCAACGGCAATTTCACCGACGAGCTCGGTTTCCGCTTTGCGCGGTCATTTCTCGAGCAGCCGAAGCGGCCGACCGCGTTTGTCGCGGGGTCGATGATGACGGCGCTCGGCATTTACCGCGCCGCACGTTCGCTGGGGCTCCAGATCGGCAGCGATGTCTCGGTCATTGCCCACGATGACGTCTTTCCGTATCTGACAGCCGACAACATGGTCCCCTCGCTGTCGGCAACCCGGTCGTCGATGCGTGCGGCTGGTACGCGATGCGCCGATCTCGTCCTGCAGCTTTTGGCCGGGCGTTCGCCGACGGAGATTCACGAATTGTGGCCGGTTGAACTCATCCTGCGCGAGTCCACCGGACCGGTGCGGGCGCCCCGGACCTGAGCGATTGACGGTTGTAAAGCCTTCCTGACATTATCGCGCTGTCTTGTGCGGTCGCCAGGAGCCCGCGCGTCGACATCGGATACGAGGTCGAGTCGGGACCGGCCGCGATATTGTCAGCGATTCACGAAGCTTTGGCCTCGAAAGTGGGGGCGAAATCACCCAGCGATTTTGCCTTCAGGATCGTGCCTTCGATATCCTGCTCCACGATCGCTTCGAGATCGGCAAAGCTGTCGATGACGTAGTAGATCGGCTGGAGGATATCGATCCGGTAGGGCGTCCTGAGCACGCTCAACAAATCGAACGGCCGAAATTCGCATGCCTTGCCTTCCATCGCCGCCTTCGCTTCGCTTGGCGATGAGACGATGCCGGCGCCGAAGCAGCGGCGGCCCTGCGGCGTATTGATCAGGCCGAACTCGACAGTGAACCAGAAGATGCGGAACAGATGCCATGAATAGCCCTTGCCGAGGTGGACTGCTGTCTCGCCGAAATGCCGAACGAAATTGGCATAGCTCTGGTTGGTGAGCATCGGGCAGTGGCCGAAAACCTCGTGGAACAGGTCCGGTTCCTCAATATAGTTGATATGCTCGCGACGGCGCAGGAAGGTTGCGAGCGGGAATTTGCCTTGTGACAGAAGTTCATAAAAGCGCGAGGGTGGAATGAGCGCCGGCACGCCTTCCACGCCGAAGCCGGTGGTCTCGTTCAGGCGTCTGTTCACATCGAGAAGCTGAGGCACCTTGTCGGGCTTCAGCCCTAGCATTATCACGCCATCAAGATATTCGCGGCAGGCCGTATCGGCGAGCAGCTTCATCTGACGCCGGTAGAGTTCACCCCAAATCGCATCCTCTTCAGGGGTATAGGCATAAGAGCCATCAGGGCCGGGCAATTTGGCGGTGTAGCTGCTTTCCTTGGTCATATTCTGATCCTCCCGGGATAGCGTTTCTGCCATTATCCCCCGGATTTGGAGGATTTTCTTTTCTTTCGTGCTGCCAATTGCCATAGTGATGGCAAATATTCCCAAACGTGGTGCGGAAAATGAAAGAACCTGGGAATTTTCGCCGCAAGCTTCTGCAACTTATCCAAGCCGACGGCAGTCTTTCGCTGGCAGACCTGGCGGAAAAGGCCGGCATGTCGCAAAGTTCGGCCTGGCGGAAGATCCAGGAACTGGAAGCCGACGGTGTCATCCGCAAGCGTGTGACACTACTCGATCCCGGAAAACTCGATCTCAAGCTCTGCGTGATCGCGCATGTGACGCTGGAGGATCACCACGAAGAGGCGGTCGCCTCTTTCGCTTCGGTGGTTCTGGAGCGGCCGGAGATCATGGAGTGCTATGCCTTGTCAGGCGCTTTCGACTACATGCTGAAGATAAGGGCGAGGGACGTGGAAAGCTACGAAGCCTTCATGACCCGCCACCTCATGCGCAATCCGCATGTGCGCACAGTCGTATCGAGCTTTGTGCTGCGGGAGCTGAAATTCTCGACCGAACTGCCGCTCTGACGCTTGGTGCCAGATCACCGCGTGCTGTCGCCATGCCAATGACCCGGCATGTGTATCGGAAAGCCTTCGAATGTCTTGAGCGTGTCGAGGACGATCGAGGTCTTTACGTGCTGCACCGACTCGTGGGGTAACAGAACGTCGTTGACGAATTTGGAGAGATCCGCGAGCCCGCGGGTTGCGACCTTCAAGTGATAGTCCATTTCACCGGTCAGCGCATAGGCTTCGAGAACTTCCGGCAGCCCATTGATCAACTGCGAAAATCTGCGGGCATTATCTCTGTTGTGGGTGGCAAGCGTCACGGAGATGACTACCAGCATATCCAGGCCCAGCTTCTGTTGATCCAGATAGGCACGGTAGCTGCGAATATATCCCTCAGCCTCCAGTCTCGTCCGCCGGCGCGAGCATTGCGAGGGTGAAAGCGCGATCCGCTCCCCCAGTTCATTGTTCGTCAATCGTCCGTCTTTTTGAAGCTCCTGGAGCAGGCGCAAATCCAATTTGTCGAGCTGTTCATCCATTGCGCAAAATCTCCAAAATCCTCACGAACCGTGTATAATCTCTTCCTCTTGCATGAAGAATGCAAGAACTTTGCATGCGTTTTGGGCCACACTTTGCATATCAAAGTCCAGTTCCCAGGAGGAAAAAATGGGCCCTTTTCCGCATGATGCGCCGCCCTCAGAAATTACCGCCGACAACCCGGCCGGCACTGACGGATTCGAATTCGTTGAATTCGCCCATCCTGAGCCCGAGAAGCTGAGCGAGCTCTTCACGCGCATGGGTTACATCCCAGTCGCCAGGCACAAGACGAAGGACATCACCGTCTGGCGCCAGGGCGACATCAACTATCTCCTGAATGCGGAAGTCAGCAGCCATGCTGCGCGTTTCGTCGCAAATCATGGTCCCTGCGCTCCCTCGATGGCATGGCGCGTTGTCGACGCCAGACACGCGTTCGATCACGCGGTGTCGAAAGGCGCCGTTCCCTATGAAGGGGATGACAAGGCGCTCGACGTTCCGGCGATTGTCGGCATTGGCGGCTCGCTGCTCTATTTCGTCGAGACCTATGGCGCAAAGGGATCGGCTTACGATGCCGAGTTCGATTGGCTCGGCGAGCCTAACCCACATCCCCAGGGGATCGGTTTCTACTATCTCGACCATCTCACTCACAACGTCTTCCGCGGCAACATGGACAAGTGGTGGGATTTTTACCGCAACCTGTTCAATTTCAAGCAGATTCACTTCTTCGATATCGATGGGCGCATCACCGGTCTGGTGAGCCGCGCCATCACGTCGCCCTGCGGCAAGATCCGCATTCCGCTGAATGAATCGAAGGACGACACGAGCCAGATCGAGGAATATCTGAAGAAATACAAGGGCGAGGGCATCCAGCACATCGCCGTTGGGACGGAAGATATCTACGAGGCCACTGACAAGCTTTCCGACAATGGTCTGCGCTTCATGCCGGGTCCGCCGGAAACCTATTACGACATGTCCTATGAACGCGTGAACGGCCATAGCGAACCTGTCGACCGCATGAAGAAGCACGGCATCCTCATCGACGGCGAAGGTGTGGTGAATGGCGGCATGACGAAAATCCTGCTCCAGATCTTCTCCAAGACAGTGATTGGACCCATCTTCTTCGAATTTATCCAGCGCAAGGGCGACGAGGGCTTCGGCGAAGGCAATTTCCGCGCTCTCTTCGAGTCGATCGAGGCCGATCAGATTAAGCGTGGTGTCATCGGTACTGCGGCGGAGTAAACTCTCGTGGCCACCTCGCGCATCTGAAAAGACGCGCGGCGCCGAGAGTTTCCGGGGAGGAGTTGAGCAATGGATCAGACATCAATCCACACTTCCGAGGGTGAAGCCTCGACGGCAAGCAAGCTGAAATATATGCCGGGATTCGGCAACGATTTCGAAACGGAGTCGCTTCCCGGCGCCTTGCCCCAGGGGCAGAACAGCCCCCAGAAATGCAACTACGGTCTTTATGCCGAGCAGCTTTCCGGCTCGCCGTTTACCGCGCCGCGCGGGACGAATGAAAGGTCCTGGCTTTATCGCATTCGCCCGAGCGTGCGTCATACAGGCCGCTTCTCGAACGCGTCCTATCCGCTCTGGAAAACCGCGCCTTGCCTGGACGAGCATTCGCTTCCCCTGGGGCAGCTTCGCTGGAATCCCATCCCCACGCCCACCGATAAGCTGACATTTCTTCAGGGGGTGCGGACAATGACGACGGCAGGCGATGTAACGACCCAGGTGGGTATGTCAGCACATGCTTACGTCTTCAATGAGGACATGGTGGATGATTATTTCTTCAACGCCGATGGTGAACTGCTGATCGTGCCGCAGCTCGGCGCCGTCAGGGTATTCACCGAAATGGGCATCATGGATGTCGAGCCCCTGGAAATATGCCTCATCCCGCGCGGTATGATGTTCAAGATTCTGAGGGGCGGCGAGCAGACGGTCTGGCGTGGCTATATCTGCGAGAATTACGGCGCGAAATTCACCCTGCCGGACCGCGGACCCATCGGCGCCAACTGTCTGGCAAACCCGCGCGACTTCAAGACGCCCGTCGCCGCTTTCGAGGACAAGGAAAAACCCTGTCGCGTCCATGTGAAGTGGTGCGGAAAATTCTATGTTACCGATATCGGCCACTCACCGCTCGATGTGGTGGCTTGGCACGGCAACTACGCCCCCTTCAAATACGATTTGCGGACATTTGCTCCTGTTGGCGCGATCCGCTTCGATCATCCCGATCCGTCGATTTTTTCAGTGCTGACCGCGCCCACCGAAGATGCAGGCACGGCGAATGTCGATTTCGTGATCTTTCCGCCGCGCTGGCTGGTGGCCGAGCACACTTTTCGTCCGCCCTGGTACCACCGCAACATCATGAGCGAGTTCATGGGCTTGATCCATGGCCAGTATGACGCCAAGGAGGAGGGCTTCGTCCCCGGCGGCATGAGCCTGCACAACATGATGCTCGCCCACGGGCCGGACGCGCTTGCCTTCGAAAAGGCATCCAATGCCGAGCTCAAGCCGGTGAAGCTGGATCACACCATGGCCTTCATGTTCGAGACCCGGTACCCGCAGCAATTGACGAAATACGCAGCCGAGCTTGAAACGCTGCAGGATGATTATCTGGAATGCTGGAACGGCCTGGAACGCAAGTTCGACGGAACCCCCGGTATCAAGTGATGGCATCAAGTGAGGGTCGGTCAGGCATCCTCTGGCACGGGAATGGGATATGAAGCTTGCGACGTTAAAAGACTCCACGAGAGATGGCCGGCTCATTGTCGTCTCCCGCGACCTTACCCGCTATTCCGAAGTCGGTCACATTGCCCGCACGTTGCAGGCGGCTCTCGATGACTGGGAGCACGTGGCTCCAAGACTCGCGCAGATTGCCGAAGGTATCGAGACAGGTGCCCAGCCGACGATCCGGTTTCACGAACACGACGCCGCATCGCCTTTGCCGCGGGCCTACCAATGGGCCGACGGTTCAGCCTATCTCAACCATGTTGAATTGGTACGCAAGGCGCGGGGCGCCGAGATGCCGGCGAGCTTCTGGACCGATCCGCTGATGTATCAAGGTGGTTCGGACGGTTTCCTCGCGCCGCGAGATCCGATCGTGGTGGCTGACGAGGCTTATGGGATCGACATGGAGGGCGAGGTTGCCGTCATCGCCGGTGACGTTGCCATGGGCTCCGGTCTGGAAGCTGCGCGCGATGCCATCCGTCTGGTGATGCTCGTCAATGACGTGTCGCTGCGCGGTCTCATACCGGACGAGCTGGCAAAGGGATTTGGCTTCTTCCAGTCCAAGCCGGCATCGGCATTTTCTCCGGTCGCGGTGACGCCGGACGAGCTCGGAGAGTCGTGGGATGGCGGCAAAGTGTGTCTGCCGCTGCTTGTCAGCTTGAACGGCAAGGCATTCGGCAAGGCGAATACCGGCATCGACATGACGTTTGATTTTGGTCAGCTCATCGCCCATGCGGCCAAAACCCGCAATCTGGTGGCCGGAACGATTATCGGCTCGGGAACGGTTTCCAACAAGCTGGATGGCGGAGCGGGCAAGCCCATCGAAGACGGAGGGGACGGCTACTCATGCATCGCCGAGATACGGATGATTGAGACGATCGAGATCGGATCGCCGAAGACTCCATTCATGAAGTTCGGGGATCAGGTGCGCATCGAGATGAAGGATCGTGCCGGCCATTCGATCTTCGGGGCGATCGAGCAGACGGTCGAAAGATACGGGGGAGCTGGGGTGCAATGAACGAGGTTGTTCTCTACGATTACTGGAGGTCATCGGCGAGCTATCGCGTCCGCATTGCGCTCAATCTCTTGGCGATCGACTACAAAACAGTGTCCATCAACCTGTTGGAGGGAGCGCACAGGAAGCCGGAATATCTGGCGCTCAACCCGCAGGGGCTCGTGCCGACATTGGTAGTCGACGGGAAAACTCTGACCCAGTCGCTGGCAATTATCGAGTATCTGGCCGAGGTTCGGCCGGAATGCGGATTGCTGCCAGCCGATATTGCCGATCGTCAGAAAGTGCGCGCCTTCGCATACGCGATCGCCATGGACATTCATCCGATATGCAACACCCATGTCGTGGCGCATCTCATGACCGTAACGGACAAGACCGAGGCCCGCGAGGAATGGATGAAGCATTTCATCACGGACGGACTTCGTAAGCTGGAAGCGATGATCGACCCAGCCGACAAAGGGTTCAGCTTTGGGGATACACCGACGATGGCGGACCTCTGTCTTGTTCCGCAGGTCTACAATGCGCGCCGCTGGGGAGTGGACATGACCGATTTCAAGCGCATCGTCGACATCGATGGCAAATGCGCCAAACTGCCAGCCTTCCAGGCTGCCCATCCTGACCGCGCGAAACCTTAACGCAAAGGGCACGTTTGGAGTGCGCGGGAGCACGACCGATGAGGTGGCGCACGGCAATTGCGACCACCGCTTTTCCCGCCGATCTTCTCAACCGCATGCTGCTATGTTTCTCCGGTGCCGAGGCCAAGGGCTGAACCCTGCTGCATCAGTTGAGTTAGGTCGAGATCACCGGATGGCTCGCGACGTCTCTCGTGGCGCTCGTCGCACCGACCGCTGACCGCGCTTCGCAAAGTCGATTTGGATACCACGCTGATCGCGTGGCATCAGCAGAAGAGGAGCGGACGATATCGGCGGCGTGGTGATATACTCATCCCAGGAGGAGGTCTCACGCTGGCCGTCGAGCGGTTCGCGCGATGACACAGGGCTTGGCCGCGGCATCCCGCCTCGGCCCAGGAAGGGAAGGAGACAACGCATGAACAATGTAGCGATCCACCCAATCGTGGATTCAGGATACCGGGCGACCGATGCGTCATTTGCCGGCGGCACGCTAGTATGCAATTGCGCGAGCAATCCGGTGAAAGTCCGCGTCAAGGGCGATATTGCCCACAACCATGCCTGCGGCTGCACGAAATGCTGGAAGCCGCAGGGTGCGGTCTTTTCCGTGGTTGCCGTCGCGCCAACGGCGAATGTCGAGGTTCTGGAGAACGGAAACAAGCTGGCAGTTGTCGACGCGTCCGCGCTGATCCAGCGCCATGCCTGCAAGGATTGCGGGGTCCACATGTACGGGCCTGTCGAGCGCGATCACGCCTTTCAGGGGCTCTCCTTCGTCCATCCCGAACGGTTCCAGGAAAGAGGTTGGGCAGGACCCGGCTTTGCCGCCTTCGTGTCTTCCATTATCGAAAGCGGATACGATCCTGGGAAGATGGGCGCCGTACGGTCGCGTCTCAAGGAGGTTGGGCTTGAGCCTTACGATTGCCTGTCGCCCGGGTTGATGGACTTGATCGCCACCTGGACGGCGAAAAAGGCGGGGGTTCTCGCGGCCTGACACGTCGCGGAAATTCGCTTTCGGTACCGTCGCGATTCTCGCGGCGGTGCTCCAGGATAAAGGCGCTCGACACGCCTTCGCCCAGATGCGGGTCAGCCCTTGTTCGTTATCGCTGCCCGCAACGCGTCGTTGATGCGCTCCTGCCAACCTGAGCCGTCGGCCTGGAAGTGGGCGAGAACCTCGCTGTCGAGCTTCAAGGTCACAAGTTCCTTGACGTTGGGCAGGGTGGGCCGCTCGACGGCCGATGTCGCCGGTTTCTTGACGGGTTTGAACAGGGCCTCGGCCGCTTCATGCGGGTTAGCGGGGCGTCTCGGGGTGCGCATGCGCGTTTCTTCCTGGTTTTTCGAGCCGGACCATTCGAGCTCGAGACCGGGTTTGTCGACAGGATCTGTCGCATCGTCAAGTGGAAACACCGGAGGCGATCTTCAAGAGTAGGAAAACTGCCGCCCACCTCAGGGAGAGCCCTCCTTCAATCCTGCATGTCCCACGTCCCTAAGCCGCGCATCCCTTCAGGAATATATCCGCGCACATTCTCGCCCTTGCGGCGATCTCTTCGATGTTGGGCGCCGGCAGCTGGCGCAGCATGGCGGCGCGTTGGGGTTCCATGATCATCATGCCGCGCAGCATGCCGCAGGCAGCGTGCGGATCTTCGAGCTTGATCAGCCCGCGTTCCACCTGGCGGCGCAGCCAGTTTTCCATCGACGTGTTGGTGCGCACGATCGCCTTCTCGTAAAACGAGGTGGCGAGTTCGGGAAAGCGGTCGGATTCGCCGATGACGAGGCGGGTAATCGTAATCGTGTCCTGCGAAAGCGTCAGCATGCCATAGGCCATCAGCATGCGTTCCAACCCCTGGCGGAGCTCGGCCGTCGCCAGTGTGCCGGGATCGAGCGCCAAGAGGAAGCGTCCAGTACGATCCGAGACCATTTCGGAAAACAGATCTGCCTTCGTTGGAAAGAGGCGATAGAGCGTCTTCGTCGAAACGCCGGCTTCTTGGGCGATCGCGGCGATGCTGACCGCGGCATAACCATTCTCGTGAAACTGCTTGTTGGCGGCCTCGATGAGCACGCCGCGCGTATCCTCGTCACAACGCACCTGCGGCCTGCCACGTGGCTTCTTCTCGATATTGTGATTTTGGACCATTGTGATTTTCCAAATTCTTGTTGACTTCTCTTTTTTAGCCCATATTTTGGAAAACATCAAGTTTCCTAAATTTGACTTGAGCCGAATTTAAAGGCCGCGGCCAAGACGACAGCGACCTTCCACAAGGAGAGAGACGATGTCCGTCACAAAGCTGCATGCTCTGAACAACAACGGTGTCCCGGCCGATATACCGGCCACCGAAACCACCGCTGAAGCCACACCTGCAACGCTTGACGCCGGCAAGACGCCGCGTGTCACCGAGCCTGCTGCCGCGTCCGCCACAGAGGCACCGGTCCGCAAGCGCGGCGGCCGCTCGCTGCTGATCGGCGTTGCCGCCATCGCCATCATCGCCGCAGGCGCCTATTACGGCCATAATTACTGGACGGTCGGCCGCTTCGAGGTCTCGACCGACGATGCCTATGTCCAAGCCGATAGCACCACGGTCTCCCCGAAGGTTTCAGGCTATCTTATGGAGGTCCTGGTTGCCGACAATCAGGCGGTGAAGGCCGGTCAGCCGCTCGCTCGCATCGACGATCGAGATTTCCGCACTGCGCTCGATCAGGCAAAGGCCGATGTCGCCGCTGCCGAAGCAACCGTCAACGCCAAGCAGGCTTCGCTCGATATCCAGCAGTCGACCATCGCCGCCGCTCGCGCCACGCTCGACGTTGACCAAGCCAACGAGACCTTCGCGGAACAGAACAACAAGCGCTATACGAACCTGGCCACCAACGGTTATGCGCCAGTTCAGACCGCCCAGCAGGCGGCTTCGGCAATCGCCGCCGCCCAGGCCACGATCGTACGCGACAGCGCCGCCCTCGACGCCGCAACGAAGCAGGTCGAGCTGCTGAATGCCGAGCTTGCCCAGGCCAAGGCGACACTTGCCCATGACCAGGCCGTCGCGCATCAGGCTGAGCTCAACCTCTCCTATGCGACGATCGTTGCGCCCGTCGATGGCACGGTCGGCAACCGTACGCTGCGCGTCGGCCAGTATGTTCAGGCCGGCACCCAACTGATGGCAGTCGTGCCGACGACAGCTGCCTATATCGTAGCCAATTACAAGGAGACACAGCTGACCGATGTCCATGCCGGCCAGCCTGTCGCCATCGAGGTCGATATGTTCCCGGGCCGCACCTATCACGGCCATGTCGACAGCCTGTCGCCGGCAAGCGGCCAGGAATTCGCACTGCTGCCGCCCGACAACGCCACCGGCAACTTCACCAAGGTCGTCCAACGCATCCCGGTGAAGATCGTGCTTGATGGCGATGCCGCAGAAAAGGGCGATCTGCGCCCAGGCATGTCCGTCCAGCCGAGCATCGACACCAAGGTCGATGCTACCAGCAACTAAGCGAAGGGGCAGGAGACCGTGTCATGTCCAGTATCGCAACAACATCGGGCGCCATCCCGCAGCCGGGCGCCAGCACCAAGGCCAGCACAAGGGATTGGATTGCCGTTCTCGCCGGCATGATCGGCGCCTTCATGGCGATTCTCAATATCCAGATCACCAATGCCTCTCTCCTTGATATCGAGGGCGGCATCGGCACAGGCGTCGATAACGGCGCCTGGATCTCCACCTCCTATCTGATCGGTGAGATCGTCGTCATTCCGCTGACGGCCTATTTCAGCAATGTCTTCTCGTTCCGCCGCTATATCCTCGTCAATTCCATCCTCTTTCCGCTCTTTTCGATGGCCTGTGCCTTCGCCCATGATCTCGGCACGATGATCCTGCTGCGCGGCCTGCAGGGCTTTGCCGGCGGCGTGTTGATCCCCATGGCCTTCACCATGGTGCTGACCAAGCTGCCGAAGAGCCAGCAGCCGCTCGGCCTTGCCGTCTTTGCCTTGTCGGTCACCTTCGCCCCGGCCATCGGCCCGACAATCGGCGGCTATCTGACGGAGAATTACGGCTGGCAGACGATCTTCTTCATCAACACCATCCCGAGCCTCATCATGGCGGCGGCTCTCGCTCTGACGCTTGAGAAGCAGCCGATGCAGCTTCATCTCCTGAGGGAGGGCGACTGGGCCGGCATCGTCACCATGGCAATCGGCCTTTCGGCGCTGCAGACCGTACTGGAAGAAGGCAACAAGGACGACTGGTTCTCTTCGCCCTTCATCGTCAAGCTCGGCATCGTGGCCTTCGTCTTCCTGGTCGCCTTCATCTGGATCGAGCTCACCGTCAAGAAGCCGCTGGTAAAGCTGCGCCTGCTCACACAGCGCAATTTCGGCATCGGCGTGCTGGTCAACGTGCTGGTCGGTGTGGCGCTCTTCGGCACGGTCTATATCCTGCCGCAATATCTCGGCCAGGTGCAGCGCTATAATGCCGAGCAGATCGGTAATGTGCTTGCCTGGACCGGCCTGCCACAGCTCTTGCTCATCCCGCTGGTGCCGGTTTTGATGAAGCGCTTCGATGCCCGCTATATCGGTTTTCTCGGCATCTCGATCTTCGCAATCAGCTGCTTCATGAACATCACGCTCTCGGCCAACAATGCCGGCGACCAGTTCTGGATTCCGAATATCGTGCGCGCCATCGGCCAGGCCCTGGTGCTGACCCCGATCACCGCGATCACCACGGCCGGCATTGCGCCTGCAGATGCCGCTGCTGCCTCGGGCCTCACCAACATGCTGCGCAACCTCGGTGGTGCGATCGGCACGGCTTCACTCGGCACCATCCTGACGAAGCGCGAGCAGTTCCACTCGAATATCATCGGCCAGTCGATCACATTGACCCGGGACGAGGTGCGCGACCGCCTGACCCAGCTCACCGGTTACTTCACCCAGCACGGGGTCACCGATCCGGCTGTCGCATCGCAGAAGGCGATCGTCGTGCTCGGCCAGATCGTCAAGCGCCAGGCCCTCATCATGGGTTTCAGTGATACGTTTGCGGTCATCGGCGTGGTATTGGCGCTGGCGGCAATTGCCTTGCTTCTGACCAAGAAGCCGCAGGCCGGCGGGGGTGCGGGCGCCCATTGAGGTACCCGACCGAAATAGAAACAGGCCCGATGGGCCTGTTCAGACTGCTGACAAACCCGTCGATATTTTCGGCGGGTTTTGTTTTTGTGGCTTGGATTTTTAGGCTGGAGGATATTGGCGCAGAGAAAACCGGCGTATCGGCTCACGCCATGCTGGGATTCGGCGCTCTGGTCAACGCCATTGCGATCTTCTTGATGTTTTGGGCGGCGGCAGCCAGCAGGCACTGGCATGCGACGCGGGTGAGACTTCGGAAGCGGGCATAGCGATGCCCGTGAAGCTGCTTTGCATCGGCAAACGAGCGTTCGACGGTCTCCTTGCGGCGCTTGTAGATCGCCTTGCCCCAGGCCGTCAGGCGGTTGGCATCGGTGCGCTCTCTGGCATCGGCCCAGACATGGCGGGTGATCGTGCGGATTGCCTTGGCGTTCGACGTGCAGGAGGCCAGCAACGGACAGTCGCGGCAGATAGCCGGATCGGATGTGTATTGTTTGTAGCCGTTGCGGTCGGTGGTGGCATAGGCGAGCAGTTGTCCCTCGGGGCAACGACAACCGTCCGTCTCAGGCTCGTAGACGAACTTCGACCTGCGCATCATGCCGGCCTTCGGCGGGGTGGGAGTGCGATAGCCGGTGACACCGAGGATATGGCGGTCTTCCAGACCCTTGGCGATGCCGGACGTGGCATAGCCCGCATCCAGGCCAACCGCGCCGATGTCGAAGGCGAAACGGGTGCGCTGACGGTCCAGCCGCTCGAGATAGACGATACTGTCGTGCACATTGGCGGGTGTGACATGGGTATCGGTGATGATGGCGAGCTTGCCGTCCACCGTGCGGTGATCGAGATAGAAAAAGCCCTTCGGTTTGCCGTCGCGCACCATATAGCCGCTGTCGGGATCGGTGCGCGAGACCTTGGTCTCCTTGACCTGCGGCTCGCGGTCCTTTTCCGTCAACGGCTTCTGGCCGTGCAGCGCCCGTTCCGCCTCGATCGCCCGGTCGAGATCGGCCCAATAATCGGAGCGCGACTTTTCGATCATAGCAAGATCATATTTGCCCTTGTTGGCATTCGCCTTCAGATGCGTCGAATCCGTATAAAGCACCGTGCCATCGACCAGCTTGTGGGCGATCGCCTGGCTGACGATATGGTCAAAAATGTCCTGGGCAACCGAGGTGTCATTGAAGCGCCGCCGCCGGTTCTGCGACAATGTCGAGGCATCGAACACGCCATCGGTCAGCTTCAACCGCAAGAACCAGCGATAGGCCACGTTGACCTCGATCTCCCGCACCAGCTGCCGCTCCGAGCGCACTGCGAACAGGTAGCCGATGAACAGTGCCTTGAACATCAAGGTCGGATCGAGCGGCGGGCGGCCGTTGTCGGTGCAGTAAAGCCCGGCAACACGGTCATGAATGAAGGAAAAGTCGATCACCGCATCTATTCTGCGAAGCAGGTGATCCTTCGGAACAAGCTGATCGAGCGTCACCATCTCGAGAGCCGTCTGTTCGGGAGCAGGTTTCTTCAGCATAGCACACTGAATCACAAACCCCTGGGCCAGACCAGGGGTTTGTCAGCAGTCTGAGCAGGCCCGATGGGCCTGTTTTTTGCGTCTCGGGCAGCCCGATTAGCGATGATGGAGATATGCTTTTCAGGCGCCGTTATGCGGCCTTGAGCAAGGGCAGCAGTTGCGCGCCCTGCCGTTTGATCTCCGAAAGATAGGGCGTGTCGGAGAGCACGAAATGGCTGATGCCGAGCTCCTGATATTTGCGCAATGAGCGGGCGACATCTGCAGCGGAACCCACCAGCCAGGTCGTGCCTGCGCCGCCGCCGCCGAATTTGCCGGGCGTGGTGTAAAGATTGTCGTCGAGCACTTCACCGCGCTGATGAAGGTCGAGCAGGCGCCGCTGCCCGACGGCGACGGCCCGCTGGTGGTCGTGCCAGCCGGCACCGCTGTTTTCTGCCATTTCGGCGACCTTCGCCTCGGCATCGGCCCAAGCTTCTTCTGTCGTGTCGCGGACCAGCGTCGTAATCCTCAGCCCGAATTGAAGCGGTGGCAGATCGCGGTCGAGATTGCGGCTCAGCCGCTTCAAACGGTCGATCCGTTCCCGCACGCCATCGAGCGGTTCGCCCCAGAAAAGCTGGACATCGGCTTCGGTGGCCGAGACGCGCTCGGCCGCTTCCGATGCGCCGCCGAAATAGAGCTTCGGATGGCGGCGCTCGCCGCGAGCCGCGATGCGTGGAACGACGGTGGATTCGCTGACCCCGAAATGCTCGCCGGCAAAGGTGACGTTTTCCTCGGTCCATAATTTTCGCACCAGCCGCATGAATTCCTTGGTGCGGCCGTAGCGATGCGCCTGATCGCCCTCGCTGTCGCCATAGGCGGCCAGATTGTCTTTGCCGGAGACGATGTTGACGCGCACACGTCCGCTGGTGAGATGATCGAGCGAGGCGGCGGCCGAGGCAAAATTCGCCGGCCGCCAGTAGCCGGGACGGATGGCGATCAGCGGCTCGAAGGTTGTTGTCCGTGCCGCAAGTGCAGTTGCCAGAGTAAAGGTGTCCGGCCGACCCCAGCCGGTGCCGATGAGCGCGCCCTTCCAGCCGTGCTCTTCGAGTGCCTTGGCATGGCTCGTCAGCGTTTCCAGGCTGTTGTGGTTTTCTGCCGCCGAATCGCCGCGGTGGCCGGGTTTGACGGCATTGGGGATGTACCAGAGGAATTCCGGATTGCTGCTCATGCGATGCGCCTGCGGTTCTCTATGATTGGATTGTCAAGGATAGGGCGGCCGGGCTTTCCTGCGAGCCCGGCTGCCCCGTGTCTCTGCATGGATGAATTACCCAGCCGCCCGGGCCGCTTCGCCCTGCTGCGCCTTGAGCGCCAAGCCATTCGGCGGGCGGCGAAGGCCGAGATTCTCGCGCAGTGTCGTGCCTTCATATTCCTCACGAAAGAGGCCCCGCTTGCGCAGGATCGGCACGACCTGATCGACGAAATCAGTCAATCCCGTTGGCAGGACCGGCGGCATGATGTTGAAGGCGTCGGCGGCGCCATTGTCGAACCATTCCTGCATCGCGTCCGCCACCTGTTCCGGCGTGCCGACCACCGTGCGGTGGCCGCGGGCAGTGGCGACCGCCAGGTAGAATTCGCGCAGCGTCATATTGTTGCGGGAGACCAGATCGGTGACCAGCTTCAGGCGGCTCTTGTTGAGCTCGGTGTTGTCAGGAAGCGGCGGAGCCGGATCGTCGAGCGAATAACCGGAGAGATCGACGCCCTTGTAGTGGCGTGACAGGATGTTCCAGGCGACCGAGGGGTGAACGAGCGACTGGATATAGTCGTAATTTGCTTTGGCCTCAGCCTCCGTGCCGCCCAGCACCGGGAAGATGCCGGGGCTGATCAGCAGTTCGTCTGGGCCGCGTCCATAGCGGGCAAGACGTCCTTTGACGTCGGAGTAGAATTCCTGAGCGTCTTCCAGCGTCTGGTTGGCGGTGAAGATCATCTCGGCGGTGCGCGCTGCGAGCTCGCGTCCGGGCTCGGATGCGCCGGCCTGGACGATGACGGGATAACCCTGGACGGGGCGGGCGACATTCAGGGGGCCGCTGACACTGAAGAACTGGCCCTTGTGATTGAGCTGATGCACCTTGTCCGGATCGAGGTAGACGCCGCTTTCCTTGTCGCGGATGAAGGCATCGTCCTCGTAGGAATCCCATAAGCCCTTCACCAGGTCGACGAATTCCTCGGCCCGTGCATAGCGGTCGGCATGGGCCGGGTGGCCAGGGATAGAGAAATTCTTGGAGACATCGGCGCCTGTGGTGACGACATTCCAGGCCGCACGCCCCTTGGAAATATAGTCAAGCGAGGCGAATTTGCGGGCAAGCAGATAGGGATCTTCGTAGGTCGTGGATGCGGTCGCGACAAAGCCGATATGGCTTGTTACCTGCGAAAGCGCCGCCCACAGGGTGACCGGCTCGAAATGGGCGCCTTGCGCCGTGCGGCGTAGCGCCTCCGGATCCTTGGCACGCTCCCAGCCGGCGGGACTATCGGCAACGAAGACGAGATCGAACTTGCCACGTTCGGCCGTCTGGACGAGGTCACGATAGTGATCGATGTTGAGGCCGGCATCGGCCTGCGCGTCCGAGTGGCGCCAGGCGGCGATATGATGGCCCGTTGCCATGATGAATGCGCCAAGCCGTATCTGTCTTTTCTGACTGGCCATGATGACGATCTCCGTTGGTTCAGGCGGCGCGGCGGCCGGGGGCATCAACCCCGAGCCGGCTCAGAAGACGGGTTCGGATCTGTGCGAAGCGCAGATCGCCGTGATCGCGGGGCACGGCCAAGTCGATGCACAGATCCTCCACGAAACGGCCCTCGTCGAGCACCAGGATCCTGTCGGCGAGCGAGATCGCCTCATCGACGTCATGGGTGACGAGCAGAACGGCGGGGCGGTGTTTCGCACAAAGCTCCCGCAAAAGGTCGTGCATCTTCAGCCGGGTCAGCGCATCGAGCGCGCCGAAGGGCTCGTCCGCCAGCAGCAGGGCCGGCTCGCGCACCAGCGAGCGGGCGAGCGCGACCCTCTGCTGCTCACCGCCGGAAAGCTGGTTCGGCCAGGCAGTTTCCCGTCCTTCGAGACCGACTTCGGCGAGCGCCTTGCGTCCGGCTTCCTGCCCGGTTTCACCCGGCAGACCGAGCGTGACGTTCTGGATGACCGTGCGCCAGGGCAGCAGGCGGGCATCCTGAAAGACCACAGAGAGTTTTTCCGGCGTCTCGAGCGTACCCGTTCCCTCGACCTCGTGGTCGAGGCCGGCAAGGGCTTTGAGGAAAGTGCTCTTGCCTGATCCGCTTTTCCCGAGCAGGGCCACGAACTCGCCCTCGCCGATATCGAGATCCACGCCGTCGAGGATCGTCTTCGCCGCAAAACGCCGCACGAGATTTGCGATGTGGACGGCCGGCTTCAATTGGCCAGAGTGCGGCGCCATGACAGGACCCTCCGTTCGAGCAGTCGGACGAGACCGTCCGAGACGAGGCCGAGAAGCACATAGACCACGAGGCCGACGAGAATGACGTCGGTCTGGCCATAGGTGCGGGCAAGATCGATCATGTAGCCAAGGCCGCTGGTGGAGTTGATCTGTTCGACCACCACGAGCGACACCCAGCAGAGCGTGACGGCAAAGCGCAGGCCGAGAAGGAAACCGGGCAGGGCGCCGGGCAGTACGACCTGGAAGATGAAGTCCTTCTGGCCCATGCGCAGTGTCTCGGCGAGCTCGACATAACGGCTGTCGATGCTACGCAGTGCGTTGTGGGTGTGGATGTAGATGGGGATGATGACGGCAAGCACGATGGTCGTGACCTTCATGCCTTCGCCAATCCCGAACCACAGGATAAAAAGCGGGATCAGCGCCAGCGTCGGGATGGCTCGCTTGATCTGGATCGGGCCATCGATCAGCGCCTCGCCGATGCGGGACAGACCGGCGATGACCGCGAGAGCCGTGCCGATGACAAGACCGATGCTGAGGCCGAGCAGCGCGCGCGTCGCAGAGGTCACGAAGTTGTCCTGCAGGCGGCCCTCGGCGATCAGCCGTCCGAAGGCCTCGACGACCGTCCAGGGTGCCGAAAGAATGCGCGGATCGATCCACCCCAATGCCGATCCGACAACCCAGGCCAGCACCAGCAGTGCCGGACCGATCTGCAGTCCGAAGGGTATCTCGCGTCCGGGGCCTAGCCTGCGGCGGGCGCGGGAGGCTGAGGGCTTTGCCGTGGCGGTGACACCAGCGCTTCCGCGCGACGATCTCAGTGATGTCTTGACGTTATCCGCATCCCAGGTGGTTGCCATGCTTGCGATCTCCTCTCTTCGCGATGGAACGGCACGCGCGATTACTGGCTTCTTGGCAGAGCGCCGGCAGCGATTTTTTCGAAGCGGTTGTCGAAGATCTGTTCGACGTCGAAGGGCTTGTAGCCAAGCTCGTCGGCCAACAGGTTGATGGTTTCCTGATGGCGCTTCTTCACGTCCGCCCAGCTGTCGGGGATGACCTGGGTGCCTGCGAGCTTGATAAGAAATTCGGCATCCTCGCGGCTCAGGCCCTGCTGGCCGATGTAATATTCCTTGATCCAGATCTCGGGATTCTGATCGACCCATTCGGTTGCGCGCGCCCAGAGGCGGACATATTCGGCAAGGGCGGCTGCTTTTGCGGGATCGTCCAACACCCATTGCGGCGCATAGAGATGGGCGGGGTCGTCACGCAGGCCGTGCTCGACGAGGTTTGCGCCATCGGAGCCATACTGGCTGATGTAGCGGCGGATATTGACGCCGCCGAGCGGCGCGATATCGACCTGCTTGCTGGCGAGTGCCTTTGGATAGACATCGCCGGTGCTCGGCAGCTCGACCAGCGTGGCGTCTTTCTTCGTCAGGCCTGCGGCATGGAGCGCGCGGAGCACGAGCGTGCCCTGGGCCTGGCCGGGGCTGAAGGCGATGCGCTTGCCGCGGAAATCTGCGAGCGACTTGACGTCGACGCCAGGCGCGATGCCGAAACGGTAGATTGGATTGGCAATCGGGTCCTTACGTTCACGATAGGCGATGTTGCGGACGGGCAGGTTGTTCCAGGTTGCGAAGATCGACGGGATTTCGGCTACAGAGCCGACATCGAGCGCGTGCGCGCGGAAGGCTTCGGAAGTCTGCGGGCCGCCGCTGAGATTGGCCCATTTGACCTCGAAGGTGAGTTCCTTGATGAGGCCGGAAACCTCAAGGGCCTTCTGCGTCACCGGATCACCGATCGTCAGGACCGTTCCCGATGGCACCTTGTCGAGCAGCGGCGTGCTCGTTTCGGCCACCGCCACGTTGCTGAACATGCCGAGGGAGATGAGGCTGAGCAAAGCCGTTCCCAATGTTTTTGCCAATGTCATCGTTGATGTTTCCCGTTAGGTTGCAATGTCAGGAAGCGATGACGGGAAGGGTGGCTAATTCTCTATAAAATCTATAGACTATTTATTTCTTTCGTTCGCCGGTTCATGAAAAATCCTACCAATTGTGCAGGCGTGACAGACTCGCGCGTTGCCTGTTGAGCGTATTGCGATTTCCTGCTCAGGCGACAAGTCGCAGCCTTGCGTTGTGATGAGATCGGGTCAGAGCAGTGAAGCCAATGCAATGCCCAAGCCTTTTCGTCGTGGAACATTACATCAGGATCTTCTGTTAACTCTCGAGAAACCTTGTCTTGCTTCGGAGTGTGTATGAAATTCTCGCACTGTGAGGCTTGGTTACATTCCTTTACGTTCCGCTGTTAAAGTCACATCCGAAAGATCTGCTGAAGCGACTTTACGGTTGGACTAACGATGCTTGGTGCTGAGATCCTTGCATTCCTGGAGGCATGTCCGATGGCGGTGCTCGTGCTCGACACCACCGGCCATGTCATCTTTGCCAATGCCGAAGCCGGGCATCTCCTCCATCTTGAAGACCGGCTCGCCGGCGTGGGTATTACCGAACTCATGCCGGAATGGCCGTTGCTCTCGGGCGTCTCCACTGCCTTCATCAGTGATCGTTCCGGTCATCGTCGGCTATGCCGTGTACAGGTCATGAGCTGGCCCACGGGCACGGAGACGGTCACGGCTGCTTTCCTCGAGCCGGTGGATGACGAGCGTCCTGCGGGTTATGCGGCGCGCGAAGCCAATCTGCGCCTGCGCTATGTCATCGAGATGCTGCCGGAGGCGGTCTGCGTGTTCGACGCCAACGACCGCTATGTTCTCTGGAACCAGAAATATGCCGAGCTTTACGTTGATATAGCCGAGCATCTCAGGCCCGGTGTCGCCTTTGAGGATATATTGAGGACCAGTCTCGCCGGCGATGGGATGCGCGAGCTCGTCGAGGACAAGGAGGCGTGGTTCAGCGCCCGCATGCAGAAATTTCGTCAGCCGGTTTCGCAAGAAGAGCAGCAGTTGCGGGATGGCCGATGGCTGCGCCACGACGACCGGCGCACGCCCGACGGCGGCGCGATCGGCATGCGTATCGATATTACCGGCCTCAAGCAGCGGGAAGACTGGCTTCGCCAATTGTTCAACGCCAATCCCATGCCCATGCTTTTGTGCGATGGCGATAGTCTTACCATTCTGCAGGCCAACCAAGCAGCTGTTGATTTCTATGGCTTCCAACCTGCGACGCTACTGTCGAAGCGAGCCTGCGACATGCATGTCGACGGCGAACTCCAGGAATTCGAGAAAGTCCTCCTTCATCTTGACGGTGACTGTGATGCGCGGACGATCTGGCGACAGACGACGCGGGACGGATCAGAGCGCCACGTGCTGATCTATGTTCGTCAGCTCCACGAAGGGGCCGAGCATCGGCTGCTGCTCACCGCGGCCGATGTCAGCGACAGAATTCTTGCCGAGACTGAAGCCAATCGTTTGGCGCATCACGACATTCTCACAGGTCTGCCAAACAGGATGCAATTCTACAAGGCGCTCGAAAAAGCCCTTGCATCGGAGGACCGGGAAAAGGTCATTATCTGCTGTCTGGATCTGGATGGGTTCAAGCCCGTCAATGACACGTTTGGCCATGCTGCCGGGGATGAAGTGCTGAAAAATGTTGCCAATCGGCTGCAGATGCATGCGCGAGGTCATCTGGTTGCCCGCCTCGGGGGCGATGAATTTGCAATCCTGATGATGGGAAAAAGAAGCGAGGCCATTGATGTCGCCGAGCGCTGCATCGGCGCCTTCGAGCAGCCTTTTACAATCAACGGTCTTGCCATACGTCTCGGCATCAGTATCGGCATTGCTGCGGCTGACGAAGTGGACCGCGAAGCGCTCATGCAGGAGGCGGACCGGGCGCTCTATCGCGCCAAGGCCGATGGTCGCAACATCTGGCGCATGACGCCTCAGGATTTGCCTGTTCCGAAGCGGGCCAAGGCCTGATCGCCCGTCAGTTCTCGTCCTGCCTAGCTGCAAGCAGCCAATCACGAAACGTTCTTGCCTCGCGCGAGAGGCCCTTTGCCTCGATGAGCCAGTAGGCCTTGTCCATATCGGAAGCCCTCTCGAAGAGGGAAACCAGCGAGCCCGCCGCGATCTCCTCTGCGATCAGCTCGGTTGGGCAAAGTCCGATACCCTGGCCGCTGATCAACGAGCCGATCATGAGATTGAAGTCGGCAAAAACAGGTCCGGCCTTCGGCGCGGAATTGATACCGGCGCCTGACAACCAGCGCGCCCAGGCATCGACCGTCTCGTCATGCAAGATTTCGCAGGCGAGCAGGTCAGCTGGCTTGTGAAAGGGGCCATGCCGGGCGAGGAATTCCGCCGAACAGGTCGGTCTGGTCTCGGCATCCAGGAGCTTGATGGCACCGGGGCTTGGCCGCACGCCGTGGCAGACCAAGAGATCGGCACCTGCCGCTTCGGGCGTCCTGGCATCGAGCGCATAGACGATGTTGATCCTGATATCTGGATAAGCAATTCTCAGTCTCGGCAGCTGCGGAATGAGCCATCGCACTGCCATCGAGGGAATGCACGCAACGCTGACCGGGCGGCTGTTTACCTCCAGCCTCAACTGCCCGGCGGCGACTTCGATATGCTCCAACGCATGCGTGACGGCTGCACCGAATTCCCTGCCGGCGGCTGTCAGCGTCACGCCACGGCTATGACGCAGAAACAAGGGGATGCGGAGCCAATTCTCCATTGCCTTCACATGCTGGCTGATGCCGGCCGGTTTCAGGTTCAATTCGGCAGCCGCCCGGACGAAGCTTTCGTGGCGTGCGGCGGCTTCGAACGCCCGCAGTGATGCGAGAGGAAGGTTTCTCATGGCAGGATGACTAAGCATAACTTGCCCAGAGGGCAAGGATCATCTCGGTTGCCCAATGGCGCAGCCTCGCTAAGAGTGCTCGGCGACTTATTGCGTGTCACCGGGCGCAGCACCGGAAGATCGCCAGCGGAGCGGAACTAACCGGATGTCGAAGCAGTCGATAGTGCCAATTCCATCTGACGCAGCCGAGCGGCGGTCAGCACCGCCCGTGGTTGTCTATCCCGTCGAGACCCTGCCGTCTGCCGATCTCGGTCTGCTCGAGGCCGCCCGCGAAACGCTGACGAAGGTCGGCGAGGTGATTGTGCCACCGCGCGAGGCAGGCAGCTTCCACGTTCCACAGGGGCATTTCTTTCGCATCGTTAGCATCGACGGTCCGCAGGTCGGTGACCTCAATCTGTGGAACGCTGCCGATCTTACCGAACGGTTTTTCAGCGGCAAGACACGGGCTCTGCACGCAACCCATGTCGGTGTCGGCGATCGTCTCTGGAGCACGCTGCCGTATCTGCGCCCTATGGCGACGATCACCTATGACAGCCTCGGCTGGTATGGCTGGGATGACGACGGTGCCGGCATTCATGATGTCATCGGCACGCGCTGCGATCCCTATACGAACCGATTGCTAAAGGGTAGCGACTACCATCATTGCTGTCATTCGAACCTGACGCGGGCGCTCGCTGCCGATAGCGGCATGCCGCTCGAGCAGGCCGAGATGCATGTGCATGACGTGCTCAACGTCTTCATGTGCACCGGTTTCACCAGGGACACGCACCAGTATTTCATGAAGGCCAGCCCCGTCAGGCCGGGAGATTTCATCGAATTCTTTGCCGAGATCGATCTTCTCGGCGCCTTGTCGGCCTGCCCAGGTGGCGATTGTGGTGCAAGCCATTCCAGCGATATGGCCGCATGCTATCCGTTGAAGGTCGAGATCTGGAAGCCCGATCCCGCGACACTCGCCAACTGGGCGTCGCCGGAGCGAAATCCCTATCCGAGGACGCATCGATAAATCGGTAAGTCGAACGGCTCTTTCGTAGAAGAGCGCTCAGACGATCAGGATTGCCCTGAAATCATTCACGTTTGTGCCGGTCGGGCCGGTTTCGAAGAGGTCGCCGATCGCCTTGAAACCGGAATAGCTGTCATTGCCGTCGAGTACGCGGCGCGGGTCGAAGCCGGCGGCGCGCAGCCGCTTGACGGTACCGCCGTCGGAAAATGCGCCGGCATTGTTTTCCGAACCGTCGATACCGTCGGTGTCGGCGGCGAGTACGTGGATGGTGTTGTGCCCGTCGATTGCCAATGCGAGCGCCAGCGCGAATTCACCGTTGCGGCCGCCTTTGCCGTCCTTGGCGCGCAGCGTCACCGTCGTCTCCCCGCCGGAGAGAATGACGGCCGGCTTCGTGAAGGGCCGGTCGCGGCCGGCGACCTCGCGAGCGATCGCCGCATGTACTAGCGCCACGTCGCGCGATTCACCTTCGACGGAATCCGACAGGATCGCCGGCGTGATTCCCTTCGAACGTGCAAGGTCGGCGGCTGCCTCCAGCGATACGCCGGCTGAGGCAATGATGTAGTGCTCATGCTGGGCAAAGGCCGGATCGTTCGGCCGTGGCGCATCGGCTTTGGGGGAGTTCAGATGATCGATAGCCGCCTGCGGCAGCTTGAGGCTGTACTGCTGGATGATCTGAAGCGCATCGTGCCGGGTCGAACCGTCGGGAACGGTCGGGCCTGAGGCAACATGGGCGGGATTGTCGCCGGGAATGTCAGAGACGATCAGGCTGACGACGCGGGCCTTGGTCGCAGCAGCCAGCCGCCCGCCCTTGATAGTCGAGAGGTGTTTGCGCACGACGTTCATGGCCGAGATCGGTGCGCCAGAAGCAAGAAGCAACTCGTTCAAGAGGATCTCGTCCTGCAGCGTCAGCCCTTCCGGTGGAGAAGGCAGGAGCGCCGAGCCGCCGCCGCAGATCAGTGCGATGACGAGGTCGTTCTCACCCAGTCCGGCGACTGTCTCCATCAATCGTCTGGAGGCGGCAAGGCCGGCGGCATCGGGAACCGGATGAGCAGCTTCAATGATCTCGATATGATCGGTCTCGCAACCGTAGCCATAGCGGGTGACCACCACGCCTTCGAGCGGTCCGTCCCACACGCTTTCCAGCGCGCGTGCCATCTGTGCGGCACCCTTGCCGGCACCGATTATGACTGTCCTGCCATCAGGCTTCTCCGGCAAATGCGCGGTAATGCCGGTCAGCGGATCGGCGGCGCGCACGGCGGCGGAAAACAGCGAAGTCAGGAAATCGCGAGGGGAGGGCATGGACATGATGATCTCTCTGGAGACACGGGCAGAAAGGATGGCTTCCACGTTTGTAGGCATGGCTGTCGACATATCGCTTGTCAATGCAGGAGCCGTCCCCATCCGTTCGGTGTGATTGATAATCGTCTGGAGGCGGCTATCTATTGGCGAGAAAAGCAACAATCATTTGGAGAATTTGCAATGGTCAACGAACAGCAGTTGATCTCGAAGATTACCTGGCGGCTCATGCCATTCCTCGGAATCCTTTACCTCATTGCCTATATCGATCGTCAGAATGTCAGCTTCGCCAAGCTGGAAATGGTCGGCGCTCTCGGCATGAGCGAATATGCCTATGGCCTTGGCGCCTCGCTCTTCTTTATCGGCTATTTCCTTTTTGAAGTACCGAGCAACCTATTCCTCGACAGGTTCGGCGCACGCGTCTGGTTCGCCCGTATTCTCGTATCCTGGGGCATCGTTACCATCCTGCTCTCCTATACGCAGAATGCGACAATGTTTTACATCTTGCGTTTCCTGCTCGGCGTCTGCGAAGCGGGCTTCTTTCCGGGCGTCCTCTATCTTTTGACGCTCTGGTTCCCCTCGGATTATCGCGGCCGCATGGTGGGTCTCTTCATGATCTTCAGCGCACTTGCCAATGCCGTCGGCGCGCCTGTTGGAGGCATGTTGCTCGATCTCGACGGCTTCCTCGGCCATGCCGGCTGGCAATGGGTCTTTCTGGCGACAGGCATTCCGGCCGTCGTTGCTGGTGTCGTTACCTTCTTCTACCTCTATGACCGCCCTGAAAACGCGAGGTTCCTCAGCAATGAGGAGAAGGGCTGGCTGGCAGACCGCCTGGCGTCGGAAAATTCCGGCATGGATCACAATGCCGAGAACGGCTTCAGGGCACTCATCGACCCTCGTGTCCTGTTGATGGCGCTCTGCTACATCGCCTTCCCGCTTGCCGCCTATGGTCTCAGCTACTGGCTGCCGACCATCGTGAAAGCCTTCGGCGTCAGCAACACTGTGAACGGTTTGCTCAACATCATTCCGTGGATACTCGTGGCGATTGCGCTCTGGGCGGTGCCGACTGCCGCTGACAAGGCGAAGGCGAAGACGCCTTATATCGTCATTCCTGCCTTCATCGGTGCGGCCTGCCTGCTGCTCTCGGCGCTTGTTCCGAACAACACGCTGCAGTTCATCTTCCTCTGCATTGCCGCGGCCGGCATCTTCGCACCACAGCCGGTCTTCTGGAGCCTGCCGTCCCGCTTCCTTAAGGGCGCGGGTGCTGCGGCGGGCCTGGCAGCCATCAATTCTGTCGGCAATCTCGGCGGCTTCGTCGCTCAGAACGTCGTGCCTTGGATCAAGGACGAAACCGGCAGCACGATTGCGCCGATGTTCTTTCTGGCTGTCTGCCTTGCGGTCGGCGCCCTGCTCGTCTTTGTCGTCGCTACGGTGATCGCGCGCAAGGAGCATGATGCCGTGCCGCACGGCGCCTGAGGCCTTAGAAATGTCGAAGCCCCGGCATCAAAGATACCGGGGCTTCTTTCCGCGAATGCAGCCGGACGGGGCATGAGTTAGGAGGAAATCTCCTCGAGCCTGCGTCCACCGGTCTCGATCATCTGCGTTGCGGCAAGCGCGCCGATAACGGCGACGATCCCGAACATGATGAAGACCGACTTGATGCCCTGTGCGCCGACCATGTAGCCGACCGTCGTCGGGCCGACGGCCGAGGCGATACGCAGCCATGATGTCGCAAGGCCCGTCCCGACCGCGCGCATGCGCGTCGGGTAGATTTCCGGCGTATAGAGGTAGAGTACGGCGTTGACGGAGCCGACGACGCCATAGGCGAGTGTGGCCAGCAGAATGAGCGACCAGAGGCTGTTTGCGCCGCCGGCGGCGAGTGCGGCCAAGAGAACGGCACCGACGAGGAAGGAGACGACGGCCCAGGTGCGTCGTCCGATACGGTCGATGCAGAAGGCGCAGGCGAGCAGGATGACGACCTGGGCGACATTGGTCATCGAGGCTGCTCGCAGCGCACTGCCGAGTTCCAGCGAATAGACGGTGTGGTAGAGCGTCGGCATCCAGTTGTTCAGGCTGTTGGCGACAAAGAATGAGCTTGCCCAGAGGATCCATGCGATGATGGTGCGCATACGGAAGGTCGGTGACAACAGTTCCCGCCAGCGGCTGCGTGGCCGTGGTGCGGCGACCTGGCTCTGACCGCCGAGCGCCAGTGTCGCTTCGTTATAGGCGCGGTGGTCGAAGGAATAGCCGGGATCTTTGTGCCGCGCACTTTCCTCGGCCTGGCGGATCACTTTTTCAGCTTCATCGAGCCGGCCCTGGCCGATCAGCCAGCGAGGCGATTCCGGCAGCCGATAGAGCAGATAGGCAATCAGCAGGCCGGGAATTCCGCCAAGCAGGAACAGGGATTTCCAGCCGAAGACCGGCACGATCAACGTGCCGACCTGCCCCGTCACCATCAGGCCGATCGGGAAGATCAGCTCGTAGAGCATGAAGTTGCGCCCGCGACCCTTGGCGCGCAAAAGCTCGCTGATATAGGTGGCCGCGACGGGCATTTCGCCGCCGACTCCGATACCCTGGATCAGTCGGCAAATGAACAGCATCTGGAAATCGCCGACCAATATGCAGGCGAGGCTCATGACCGACATCAGCGCGGTCGCGGATGCGGCCATGTGAACGCGTCCGAGCGCCTCCGCAAGGCGGCTAAAGAGAAGGGCACCGACGAGCTGGCCGATATAGCTTGCCGCAATCATCCAGCCGATCTGAGCCGGCGTCAGTGCCCAGAGCTTGATCAGGATCGGCAGAACAAAGGCCAGCGAAAGAGCATCGAAGGCATCTAGGAATGTAGCGCTGCCCATGATGATACGCGCCCGGCGATGCCAGGGCGTAAAAGGGATCGCTTCGAAGCGTGCAGTCAAAACCGCGGCGCGGCCAGCCAGCCGCGTTTGCTGCGGCTCATCGTGCGAGACCTCGCCTGCAGCCGGGCCGGCAATCAGTATGCTATTGTTATCGTGCATATCATCCTCCCAGATCAGCACGGTTCAACACGCCGGCGGCGCCCCCTGCCGCCAGCTTCGCCCTAATGGGCGGCAGCTTCAATCATCTTGGCGATCGCCTCTGCGATGACATCGCTGCATTCAATTGGCGTCAGATGCCGGGCGCCCGGCAGGATCGTCAGGGACGCCCCGGGGATCGCCTTTGCAAGCTGGCGTGCACTCTCGATCGGGGTCGCATAGTCCTCTTCGCCGACAATGACGGAGACCGGAAAATGAAAACCGGAAAGCGCACTGCGGAGATCGGCATCGCCGAGCATGATGCAGGTCGCCTCATAGGCATCGAGATCGTTGCGGACAAAGATCTCCATCATCTCCTGGATCTTGCGCGGATTTTCCGCCCTGAAGCGGTCACCGAACCAGCGGGTCGCCTGGAAGGCGGCCATGGAGGCCAGGCCTTCGGCCCGGGCTTTCTGAGCCCGCGCCCGCCATTCTTGCGGTGCCTTCTCCCCATACCAGGCCGTGGTATCGATGAGGATCATTGCCGAAACACGTTTCGGATAACGGACGGCAAAAGCCTGCGCGATGCAGCCGCCCATGGAGCAGCCGGCAACGACCACCTGGTCCCAGCCAACCTTGTCCAGAACCTCGGCCGCGTCATCGGCGTAGCGCTCTATTGCGTAGGAAAGGGGCGCGCGGCTGCTCCAGCCATGCCCCCGGCAGTCGATGCAGAGGATCTCCGCCTGACCCTGCAGGCCGGAGATGACGTCCGTCCAGATGCTGCCGTCAAGGGCGAGCGAATGGATCAGCAGCAGGCGCGGCTTGCCAGGCGTGCCATATCGCCGGAAGGCTATGGTTGCCTCATCCGAGACGGTCACGAATTCGTAGTGACCGTCCATGTCACGGGTTTCTTGCTGCAACATCTGTTGCTCCAATCAGCCGGCCATGGCCAGGTCGTTTTCACCGACGAGCGGTATATTCCAGGCGTCATAACCATAGAGCCAGGTCGTATCGTCGTTGCCGCCGGACATCCACGTATTGGCGCTGGAGATTGCCTGAATGCGCGAGGTGCGCGGCTTGCGGTTCGCCTCGTAGCGGCGGAAAGCGCCTTCGATATCGTCATTGTCGACCGCTTCGAGGCAGCGTGCGAGCACGGCAGCGTCCTCGATGGAGGTTGCCGCCCCCTGCGCCATATAGGGCGTCATTGGATGGCAGGCGTCACCGAGAAGGGCCACGCGGCCGTCGCTCCAGCGGGGCAGAGGTTCACGCTCGAGAATTGCCCACTTATGGCAATCCGGGCAGGCGTTGAGAACCATCTGTACTTCTGGATGGAAGCCTTCATAGGCGGCTCTCAATTCCTTGACGTCGCCCTTAGCGGACCAGGATTCAGCCGTCATCCAGTCGGCGGATTCGGGAACGCTGGTGACGAAATACAGCGAACTACGGTCGGCGGCCGTGTAATAGATCACGATGTGGCGATCGACACCCCACCATTTCGTTCTCGAGGGCGCAATCTTACCCCCGTTCATCAGGCTGGCGTCGAAGACTGCGCGATAGGCGATACGCCCCTTGTGCAGCGGCGCATCCGGGCCGACGATGAGCTCTCGCACCAGCGAGTGAACGCCATCAGCGGCAATGACCGCATCCGCTTCGACCTTGGTGCCGTCGGCGAAGGAAAGGCTGACACCGCCGTTCTTCTGATCGAGGCCGACGAGCTTCTTGCCGAGATGGACGATCTCAGGCGGAAGCACTGAGTAAAGCGCTTCATGCAGATCGGCACGATGCATGCAGAGGAACGGCGCACCGTAGAGGCTCTCCGGCATCGGCAGCTCGCGCTTGATCTCGCCGGTGTCCCAGACGCGGTTGAGATGGGAATAGGGTTCGAAGGCAATCTTCTTGAGGCGATCCAGCACGCCGATGCCACGTAGCACATGCGACGAATTGGGCAGCATCTGGATGCCGGCGCCGACGCGCGCGAATTTCGGCGCCTGCTCGTAAACCTGGACGTCGATACCGACCTTGCGCAGTGTCGCCGCACCGGCAAGTCCGCCCATGCCGGCACCAATGATTGCGATCTTCGGTTTACTCTTGGCCATGTCGTCTCCTCCGTGTCTCGGTCAAGTTGGGAAGAGCCTAGAGGCGTGACATAAGCATGTAAAATATTTATATTGTTCAACACTTAAACTCAAAAAGTTCTAGGATATCCAGTGGAGCTCAGACATCTCAGATATTTCGTGGCCGTTGCCGAGGAGGGGAGTTTCAATCGCGCCGCCGAGCGCCTGCACATCCAGCAACCGCCCCTTGGTCAGCAGATCCGTGATCTCGAATATGAGCTTGGCGTCCAATTGTTCGATCGGTCTCCGCGCCGGGTCGTTCTCAACAGTTCGGGCGAGCTGTTCCTTGAAGAGGCACGCGATATTCTGAGAAGGTCGCAATTGGCGGTCGACAATGTACGACGCTTCAGCCAGGGCGAAAGCGGCCGGCTGTCGGTCGGCTTTACAAGTTCGGCCTCTCTGCACGTGCTTGCGCCCCAGTTCCTCCAGCAGTTTCGCCGGGCCTTTCCGCTCGCCGAGATCGTGGTCGAGGAGAGCGAGACCTACGAGCTCATTCTGGCCCTTCAGCAACAGCGCATTGATGTCGCGCTGCTGCACATCGACGCGAAACGCTTTCCCGAGCTGACGGCACGGGCTCTGTCCGAAGAGGACATGCTTGTCGCAGTCCCGCGCAGCCACCCCTATGCGGAGGCAGAGGATGAACCGCTGACGCTCGATATGCTCCACGGTGTCGATATGGTCGTCTACCGGCGCACGGACGGGCCTGGGATATTCGAACGGCTTACGGAAACCTTCCGCGCTGCCGGCGTTGCACCGCGGATCGTCGATGAGGTTTCTCGAATCATCGCCGCCATCAATCTGGTGGCCGGCGGCCGCGGCCTGACGGTAGTGCCGGCGTCCATGCGGGTGCTTCATCGGGAGTCTGTGGTCTATCGGCCGCTATTGCCCGGCGAACTGCCGCCCCTGCCGCTTTACGTCGCCCACCGCGCCGATGCGCGGCTTGCCCTCATCCGGAATTTCGTCGATCTGACGGAGAAGATCGCATCAAGCTCATCCGGGACCAGCGAGGCTGGGCAGACAGGCTAGCGGATTTCGGGCCAATTCATCCTGCAGAGAACGGTCGACGAGCGTCAGGAGATCGTCCCTCACGCCGGGCGCTGCAGCGATGACCGGGCCGCCGGTCAAAAGTGTGCCCTTGCCGGGGAAGGCTTCGGTCCAGCCGCCGGCTTCACGGATCATCAAGAGCCCGGCCATGCAGTCCCAGGCGTTGATATGCGGTTCATAATAGCCAGCGAGCCGGCCGCAGGCGACCTGCGCCAGCATGAGCGCACCGGAGCCGTTGCGGATGAACATACCGCCCGCCTCCAGCAGCAGGTGGATGAAGATCGACACCTGCTTCAGCGGAATGCGGAAATTGGCGCCGACACCGAGAAGCCCGGTGCCGATGCTGGTGGCGCTGTCGACGCTGATCGCCTTGCCGTTCAGAAAGGCACCTTCGCCCTTTCTCGCCACGAAAAGATCGCCCGATGTCGGCTGGCAGATAAGGCCAAGCACGGTCTCGTCGCCTTTCATGACGGCGATCGAGATGCACCACTGATCAATGCCGTGCACGAAGCAGCTCGTACCGTCGATGGGGTCGACGACCCAGAGGTAGCCCGAGGGACCTTCCGCCAGTCCCTCTTCCTCCCCGAGTACGCCGTCATCGGGAAAGGCGGCGGTGATGCGATCACGAATCATCGCCTCCACGGCCTTATCGGCCTGGCTCACCACATCCTGGCCGTTCAGTTTGTGGCCGGTTTCCAGTGACGAGAGATCGGAGAAGTAGGAGAGTGCCTTTCCCGCCGCATCGAGGATCACGTCTTTGGCAAGTACGAAGCGGGCATCATCAGGAAATTCGCAATGCATGAGAATCTTTCGGAAGGGAATCAGGGTCTGAAGCTCTGGCGGATGACGAGCTCTGGAATGATGCGTTCATAGCTCGGCGGCAAGTCCGGATTTCCAAGGCGCCGCTCCATCAGTTCGACGGCGCGCATCGCCATGATGAGTGGGTCTTGGCGGAAGGTGGTCAGCTGATAGCTGAGCCAGGACGCTTCGGGAACGTCGTCGAAACCGATGATGGCAACATCCTCCGGAATCCGCAGCTTCACCTCCTGCCGCACGTAATCCATCAGCCCGAAGGCGATCTGGTCGTTGGCGCAATAGACGGCGTCGGGGCGTACAGAATTCGAAAACAGCGCCCGACCCGCGGTGATGCCGCTCTCATAGTCCGAATCCGCGCCACGGCCGACGAAGACTTCAGCGCCGAGCTCTTCAGCCGTCGACAGAAAGGCGCTTTCGCGCTCGATAATGCTCGGCGTACCGGTGTTGGAACCGGCAACCGCCAGTCGGCGCCGTCCGGCCTCGAAGAACACCGTCGCCGCCTTGCGGGAGGCCTCCGAATTGCCGGCGCGCACATGGTCCGCATCCGGTTCGGAACGGCCGATGACGACGAGCGGCTGGCCATTGCGCTGGGCAAGTTCGAAGAAGCTGGCCGGCGGCGAGCCGGACAGGATGATGATCGCCTCGGCGCGGTGGCCGATCAGCATCTTCTGGGCGGCCAGCAATTCGTCCTCGGTCTGGCCGGTGTTGATGAGGATCGGGATGCTGCCGCGCTGGATCAGGAATTTGGCAAGGGCTGCGGCAAGATGGGCGCGGAACCCGATCTCCGGTTTCGTGGCGACGATGCCGACGAGGCGGCTCTGATTGGCCAGCACGCCGCGCGCAAGATCGTTGACGTGGTAGCCGAGCTCCTCAGCCGCACGCAGCACCTTCTCGCGCGTCGCGGGTGCAACGCTTGCTCCAGGCGTAAAGGTGCGCGATACGGCCGACCGGGAAACGCCGGCAAGCTGCGCCACCTGTTCGGCGCTGACGAAGCGCATGCGCTCCTTCTTTGGAGTCTTGCCGTCGTTCACTGGACCATCAGTCATCGGTTTCCCCTCAATGTCCCACGCACGACAAAACTTCCGCCGTCTGGAACCGCTCAACAATCAGCATCGAAAACGGGTGCTGGACGAGCCGCCGAAGGACGGGTGACGAGATCCGGGAATCTCCACCGGCACATATAGAGAGAAGCGACAGCAGCAAGTTGACATGGGCCGCGCCGGAGCGGCTGGCAATGTTCTGCCGTTTCGGAATCCATCCCGGTTCATTCTCTGCCCGTTGCACAGGTGCAATCATGTCGCACAGCCATGCAATTGCCCGGGCCGACAACTAACGGCGGTTCTTTGCAGGCGAATGACAGATGAGGATTTTCCGACTGGCCGGAATGGGTCACAACTGATGTCGCCGATGGCTCTTTTCAATTGCTGGGGAGGCATGGCCGGGATTGCAACTGCAATCCCGGCCGAGGGGGCGAGAGGCAGCGGCGATAACCAAGCATCAGGTCAACGCCGCTTTAGTGCATCAGGCGATTCTCGAAGCCACTAATCGCAGACCCGCACGGTTTCGGTATGATAGCCGCCGTCGTAACGGTTGCGAACGTCACGGTCCTCGTACCAGCATCTCGGCGGCGGTGGGCCTGCATCGTAGTAACGAGGGCCGTCGACATAGCGAGGACCGCTATTTACTATCGCGCCACCAATCAGGCCGCCAACGACACCCGCGGCAAGGCCGCCGACAATGGCACGGCCGGTATTGTCGTGGTGATGATGATCGCGCGCCGCAGCAGGCTGAATAGCCGAGCCTATAAGGGCCGTCGCAATCAACAGACTGCTAACAATTCTCTTCATAACATTCTCCTTAGTCGCAAATCGCCCCTGTAGAACATAAAATGCTCCACGGCCGCGTTTGTTCGTTCAAATCTTGCACCTTTTGAGGCAAGCCCGCCAAGAAACGGTGCGTCGGGCCTCAATTTATGTTTTGCACTGAAATCCACAGGGCGAATTCCACCGAGTCAAACGCGCAATCGCAACTGTGGGCATCAGGTCGCCGATTCCGTCACCGTCTCTTCCAGCACATCCTCGGGAATATCGTCGAAGGAAGCGTAGTTGAGGTTATAGAGCTTTGAATAAAGCTTGCCATTTTTCATGAGCTGCTGGTGATTGCCGCTTTCGACGATTTCGCCGTTCTGCAGCACGATGATGCGGTCGGCTTCGCGGATCGTCGCCAGGCGGTGGGCGATGACGAGGCCGGTGCGGTTTTCGAGCAGCTTTACCAATGCCCTCTGGATCAGCATCTCCGTATAGCTGTCGATATTGGCTGTCGCCTCGTCGAGCACGAGGATCTTGGCGTCCGCCACCAGCGCGCGGGCAAAGGAGAGAAGCTGGCGCTGGCCGAGCGAAAGATTGCCGCCGCGCTCGCCGAGCATGCTGTCATAGCCCAAGGGCAGGCGCATGATGAAGTCGTGCGCACCGACGGCCTTGGCAGCCTCGATCACCTGCTCACGGGTGGCTTCCGTCTTGTGATAGCGGATGTTTTCGAAAACTGTGCCCGTGAAGAGGAAGGGCTCCTGCAGCACCATGGCGATCTGCTGGCCAAGAGAATCCTGCGTCAGCTCGCGCACGTCATGGCCGCCGACCACGACCTGTCCCTGTTGCACCTCATAGAAGCGGTGGATCAGCGACATGCAGCTCGACTTGCCCGAACCGGTCGGGCCGACAAGAGCGACCGTCTCGCCGGGGTTGACGCTGAAGCTCACATGCTTGAGCACCGGATGCTTGGGATTATAGCCGAAGACGACATCGCGGAATTCGACAGAGCCGTCCATGTCGGGTGAAAGCACCTTGGCATCCGGAGCATCTTTGATTTCGACCGGCACATCGAGCACGTCGGTCAACCGCTGACCGGAGGCCATGGCGCGCTGCATGACCGAATATTGCAGCGTCAGTGAGCGGATCGGGTCGAAGAAGCGCTGGATGTAGAAAAGGAAGGCGACGAGCACGCCGACGTCGAGCGCCTGATTGAGCACACGCGAGCCGCCGACGACGATGACGAGCGCCATGGCGATGCCGGTCAAGGAATCGACGATCGGCACCATGACCTGGGCGTAACGCGCCGCCGTCAGATGCGTCAGCAGGTTGGCATGCGCCTTGTCATCGTAAAGCTGGAAGTTGACGTCCTGCCGATCCATGCTCTGGACGGCGCGAACGCCGTGGATCGCTTCGGCAAGCGCGCCGTTCGCCACCGAATTCGTCTCATGCGCGGCCATGAAGGATTTGCGGGCTAGCGGCAGCCAGAAGAGACGAACGACGAAGAGCACTGGCAGCGCGGAAAGCGTCAGCAGGCCGAGCTTAAAGTCGAGATAGAGCATCACGAAGACGATGCCGAAAAGCAGGAAGATGTCGCCGACCGAGAGGACGCAGGTTTCCAGGAATTCCTGCATCGAGTTGACGTCGCCCTGCAGGCGCGACATCAGCCGGCCGACCTCGGTCTTGTCCATGAAGGAAAGCGATACGCGCTGCAGATGCGAGAACATCGCCTTGCGCATGTCGAAGAGCACGTTTTCGGCTACGCCGCCGACCAGCATTTCCTGCCAGTAGCTGGCTGCATAGTTGATGAGAATGGCGATGAGGAAGGCAACGATCGCCCCTATCAGCGCCGAGTTGCTGTCGTCCGGCTGCATGCCGTGGTCGATGGCATAGCGGATGATGAGCGGAATGAGCAACTGCATGCCGGTGAAGACCAGCACCGAAATCACTGACAGGATGACATCGCGCCGATAGGGATGCACGAAGGCCCAGATGCGCTTGACGATGTTGGTATCGAAGACCTTGCCGAAGATTTCCTCTTCGATGCGCTGCGATCCGACAACCGCCCTCGGCGGGCGTCTGCCATCGTCGCGAACGTCCGGACGCTCGGTTTCCAGTTCCTCGGCCATGCTGTTTCCTCCTGCGCCGGTTTCTTACGCGCTCAAAGCGTCGTCGCCCGGTCGCACCTGCAAATCGTAAAGTGCCTTGTATCGTCCACCGAGCGCCAGCAGCTCGTCATGCGTGCCCTGCTCGACGATGCGGCCATCCTCGATGAAGAAGATCCGGTCAGCGTGCATCAATGAGCTCAGGCGGTGCGCGACGATGATCGTCACGCGGTCGGCGGCATAGCGGCGCATGGCGCTGCGAATGCGCTGCTCCGTCGCCGCGTCGATTGCCGCCGTCGAATCGTCGAATACCATGACGGCGGGCTTGAGCATCAGCGCGCGGGCGATCGAAAGCCTCTGGCGCTGACCGCCCGAAAGCGAGACGCCGCGTTCGCCGACGACGGTGCCGTAGCCGGTCGGCAGGCCGAGCACATAATTGTGGAGCTGCGCGCTTTCGCTGGCGCGCTCGATACGGCCTTCCTTCGCCCAGGGATCGCCATAGGCGATGTTGTTCTCGATCGTCGTCGTGAAGAGGAAGGAATCCTGCTGCACGACGGCGACGGAGCGGCGCAGCGACTGTAATGTCGCCTTGCGGATATCCTGGCCGTCGATGGTGATCTTGCCGGCGGTCGCGTCATAGAAGCGTGGGATCATGTGCGCGAGCGTGGATTTGCCGCTGCCGGGCGGGCCGACGATGCCGATCGTTTCGCCACGTCTTGCCTCGAAACTCACCTCATGCAGAACCTCATGCATCGGCGAGCTCGGATAGGCGAAGCTGACATTCTCGAAGCGCAGCGTGCCCTCGGTGACTTTCAACTCCTTGGCATCCGGCGCATCGCGCACGGCAATTTCCAGGTCCAGCAGTTCGAACAGGCGCGTGCCGCAGGTCGAGGCACGGGCAAAGGCGTTGACCATCAGGCCGAGCTGGCGCACCGGCATTTGCAGGATGGTCATGAAGGTGAGGAAGGAGGCGAGCGTACCGACAGTGATCTCACCGGAATGCACCTTGGTGCCGCCGACCCACAAGACCAGGCCCATGGCCGCAAAGAAGGAGAAGGTCATGGCGCTGGTATTGACGACGCGAATGCCGACGCGCTGATGGGCAAGCTCCAACGCATTCTTGGAGGCCGCTTCGAATTTCGAAAGCTCATGTTCCTGCGCTGCGAAGGCGCGCACGACGCGAATGCCGCCGAGATTTTCCTCCATGATGCGCGTCAGTACCGACAGACGCTGCTGCAGGTCGAGCCAGGTGGCGCGCAGGCGAAGCTGGGTGACTGAGGAGCGCCAGCCGACGAAGGGCACGAAGGAGAGCGCCAGCAGGCCGAGTACGACATCTGTGGTCAGGAGCATATAGGCGCCGATGCCGATCAGCATGGAGAGCAGGAAGACTCGCACGAGCGCCGTCGAGAAATACATGCGCACGCCTTCCAGATCGAGCAGACCGACCGTAATCAGGTCGCCCGAATGGACGCTGTCATGGAAGGAGAAGGAGAGGCGCTGGATCTTTTCGTAGCAGGCGAGGCGAAGCTCGTAGCCCATGTGGTGGCCGACGGATTCGCTGTAATAGTTCTGGACCATCGTGAAGATGCCGCGCAGCACGCTGGCGCCGAGCAGAAGCAGTGCCGTTGTCAACAGCGCGTCCTGCGCCTGCTGGCCGAGCGTACCGCCGTGAAGCGCCACCTGCGTATGGTCGACCGCCTGGCCGAGCAGGCGGGGAATCAGTAGCTGGAAGGTGGAGGCGATCAGGGTAGCGCCGATGGCGAGGCCGGCTTGCCAGGGGTGGCGGAAGGCCATGACGGTGATGCGGAACAGTGTATAGAGGCCCTTGCCCCACCCTGCCGCGGTTGCAAGCGCCATCGAAGCCGAAGGCTTCGTCGCGCGTATAGACGCATCGCTGCTCACGGTATTTTTTCCAATAGATGTGTGCTCGGACCAAGTGGCCCGGAAAAGAAGGCAAATCCATGAAGGGATTGATAGCGCACCCACATTTGCCGATTCCGACAGGGGGTTCAAGTAAAGAATTCACCAGTCGGTTATTTTTACGTGAGCCGTCCTCGCATTGGACGGTAACGTTACCGTCAGGACCTGCCGACTACACGCAGTAGGCGCATTTTTCTGCCGGAAAACGAAAGTCCCGGAGCGGCGCATCGCCAGTGGAAATCCGTGTGCCGCGCATGTATGGTCCGCTCGCAACCAGCACGAAGAGGGCGTTCGATGTCATCCACGGTCCGGATCGCAAATCAGTTTCTCACGGTCGACGTTTCCTCGCTCGGCGCCGAAATGCAGGCGCTGACATCAAGCGACGGCCGCTCCTGGGTTTGGAACGGCGATGCAGCCTTTTGGACAGGCCGTTCGCCGATCTTGTTTCCGATGGTTGGCAAGGCACCGAACGACATTCTAAAGGTTGGCGGTCACAGAGCGCCGATGGCCCAGCACGGCTTTGCCCGTCGCAGTGAATTTGCGCTGGCATCCTCGTCCGAAGTGAGCTGCCGCTACGAGCTTGCCGCTTCAGAGGCGACAAAGGTTGTCTACCCCTTCGATTTCCTGCTTGCCGTCATTCATAGTGTCGAGGGCCGGGCTCTGACCGTTGCCGCCGAAGTCACCAACCGCGGTATCAGGCCGATGCCTTTCGGTCTCGGCTTTCATACGGCTTTCCGCTGGCCGCTGCCGGGTGCTGGAAGCAAGCCGCACATGGTCACGCTGGACAACGGCGCCGAGCCGGCGCTCGTCCGGCTTGAAGGCGGTCTGATCTCGCCGAAGAAACTTGCTTCGCCCTTCAAGTCCGGCAGCCTGGTGCTCGACCATTCTATGTTCGAGCAGGATGCGATGATCTTCCCGGAAGGCGCAGGCCCCGGCCTGCGTTATGAGGCTCAAGGCGGCCCGGCCATGCATTTCAGCTTCGAGAATCTGCCCAATCTGGCGCTCTGGACCAAGCCCGGCGCTCCCTTCCTTTGCGTCGAGCCCTGGCACGGGACGGCCGCCGAAAATGGCGGTTCGGATGATCTGGAGGGTCGCCCCTATACGAAGGTGCTTGCTCCGAGCGAAACGGCGCGTTTTTCCTTCACCGCCGAAATCCTCGAATAGGCCGGACTCATTTTCCGTTTTGGATCAGGGTGTTGGGCAGGTGGTAAAATAAACTTCTTGCCACCTTGGGCTTTTCGCGCTTTCATACACGACTAGTTTAATAGACTATGGGTGGGCTGAGAATGCCTTCTCCGGCCTGTAATGGTTCCGAACGGAACCGGATAGCGGCGAACGTTTTGCATGGCCGCATGAACCTGCCCAACGCAGGGCTTCAGATGTTCTGCGTTGAAACCTTGATCGAGACACATGCGGATGAGCCGCAAGGGAGTTGAGATGACGGTTCAGGGACTTTTTTCCGGCAAGGCGAATGCGGCGGCCCAGATTTCCGCCGTGCCGCGCATTGCGATCGTCGGCCGCGGTTTTTCCGGCATGACGATGGCGGTGGCGCTGATGCGCACCGTGCGCACGCCGTTTCACCTCCAGCTTTTCGATCCGAACTCTACGGTCAATGGCGGCCAGGCGTTGGCCTCAGCAAGATCCTCGACCATCCTCAATACGCGTGTGCGTGATCTCTCCGTTTCGCTCGGCGATCCTGACGATTTTAACGACTGGCTTTGTAGCAACGCCGAATTCCGCGCCGCCGTGCCAGCTGCAATCCCGGGCTTCCGGCAGATCTTCGTACCCAGGGAAATCTTCAGCGACTACGTCTACCAGCGCTTTTCAGAAGCGCTCGCTGCCCGCCGGGACATCACTGTCCAGGTCTGCCACGATCCGGTCGTGGCAATCCGCAGGAGCCATGGCAGCCGCTTCCTTTTGGAAAGCGCCAATCCGTCCAATCCGCTTTTCGATACCGTGATCCTCGCAACAGGCTATGGCCTGCCTCGACCCGAGGCCGAGGAGCCGGAGGTTTCACCGGTCAGGGCGCAGCGTCTCGTCGCCCGGCCGCATACGGTGCTGCTCGGCAGCGGTATCCGCGTCGTGGACCAGTTGCTGCAGCTTCGCGACGCCGGTTATGCCGGGCAGGTAACGATCATTTCACGGCACGGTTTCCTGCCGCAGAGCCATACGCCGAATTCCGCCGATCCGGTCTTCCCGGCCGAGGCGCTACCGCAAAGCCTGCCTGACATTGTCAGCTTCATCCGCCAGGCCTGCCGCGAGGCGGAAGAGGAGGGGCGAAGCTGGCAGTCGGTCATGAACGGCCTTCGCAGGCACGCCCGTTCGCTCTGGCGGTCGCTGCCGGCTCGCGAGAAGCGCCAGTTCAATAGGCATTTGCGGGCGATCTATGACAGTCACCGTAACCGCCTGCCGGAGACCATGCATCTGCGCCTCAAGCGGGAGCTTGCAGAGGGCCGCACGGTGCTCAGGCGCGGCCGAGCTGGGCGTCGAGGTCTCAGCGGCCTGTTCTTCACTCCGGCCGGTTCGTCGAGCGAGGAGGTCATCCATGCCGAACGCATCATCGATTGCCGCTGCCATGCGCCTGATCTTTCCGCTCCTCTGATTCAGAGTTTGTTCGCGGCGCGTCTTGCCATGCCTGATGAGCTTGCGCTTGGACTGGCGGTCAACGCCCGCGGCGAAACGTTTCTGGACGACGGCTCGTCGATCGATGGGCTTTTTGCGGTCGGCCCGCTCGGCCTCGGCAGCCTGCCGGACATCGATCTCGTGCCTGAGATCGTCACGCAGGCCTATTCGGCGTCAGAACGCATTGCGGAACGCTTCTATCCGCAGAGCCAGGCCGTCTGAGGGAATTCGTCGTTTCAGCTGGAACCATCGGCCCGAGCCGGCGTTATAGTGCGCTGGTAAAGCGTTTAGAGGGGCAGATGGGAGCGGTGGATCGATATGACACGTCTCTTCAGAACGAGGGGCGTTTTCGGGTGCTCGTCGACGCAATCACCGACTATGCGATCTACATGCTGAGCCCCGAAGGTTATGTGACGAGCTGGAATTCCGGCGCCCAGCGTTTCAAGGGGTATCGCGCTTCCGAAATCCTCGGCCAGCATTTTTCCCGATTTTATCTTGATGCCGATCGGGAAGCCGGCCTGCCGGCCCGCGCGCTGGCGATTGCTACGAATGAGGGGCGCTTCGAGGGGGAGGGCTGGCGCCAGCGCAAGGACGGTACGCGCTTCTGGGCGCATGTCATCATTGATCCGATCCGCCATCCCTCGGGCGAGCTGATCGGCTTTGCCAAAATTACCCGTGACCTGACAGAGCGCAAGGCGGCAGAGAACGCATTGAAGCGCAGCGAAGAGCAGTTTCGTCTTCTCGTTCAGGGCGTCTCCGATTATGCGATCTACATGCTCGACCCCGAAGGGAACGTGGCGAGCTGGAATTCCGGTGCTGAACGCATCAAGGGTTATAGGTCGGAAGAGATCATCGGCCGACACTTTTCCACTTTCTACACGGATGAGGACCGCCTTAACGGATTGCCTCAGCAGGCACTGGCCACCGCCAGCCGCGACGGACGGTTTGAAAAGGAAGGCTGGCGCCAGCGCAAGGACGGCTCCCGCTTCTGGGCCAGTATCGTAATCGACGCTATCAGGGATGATTTCGGCGAGATTATCGGCTTTGCCAAGATTACCCGCGACATCACCGAGAAGCTGGAAACGCAGCGTGCGCTGGAGCGGACCCGCGAAGAACTGTTCCAGGCGCAGAAGATGGAAGCGATCGGCCAGTTGACCGGCGGTATCGCGCACGACTTCAACAATCTGCTGATGGCGGTGCTAGGCAGCCTCGAAATCCTCAAGAAGCGCATGCCTCAGGACCCTGCTTTGTCGCCGCTGGTCGACAACGCCATGCTCGGCGCACAGCGCGGTGCGGCGCTGACCCAGCGCATGCTCGCCTTTTCCCGCCGCCAGGAGCTGCAGGTGGAGACGATCGATGTTTCCGAGCTCTTGCGTGGCATGATGGACATGGTCGCCCGATCCCTTGGCCCGGCCTCCTCGCTTGAAACCGAATTTCCCGAGAGCCTGCCGGCGATCGCTACCGACCCGAACCAGCTCGAGACGGCAGTGCTAAACCTCGTCGTCAATGCCCGCGACGCCATGCCTGGCGGCGGACTTATTACGATCAAAGCCACTGAAGAGATCGTGCCTGACGGCGGTAACATGCCGGCCGGCCACTATGTGCGCGTCGCCGTTGCCGATGAGGGCGAAGGCATGGACGAAGGGACGCTGAAACAGGCGGTGACCCCGTTCTTTACGACCAAGGGCGTCGGCAAGGGTACGGGTCTCGGCCTCTCCATGGTGCAGGGGCTCGCCGCTCAGTCCGGCGGCAGGCTCATGCTGAAAAGTCGACTCGGTGAAGGCACGACAGCTGAGCTCTGGTTTCCGGTCACGGAAGCTGAAAAACTCGTCGAACAGTTCGAAGTGCCTGCGCCTGAAGCCGTAATCGGCTTACGGCCGCTGCGCATCCTTGCCGTCGATGATGACGGACTGGTTTTGATAAATACGGCGCTGATGTTGGAGGATCTCGGTCATACCGTGTTTGAGGCGATGGCCGGCGCTGATGCGCTCGACATCCTTCGCCGGGAAAGCGTCGATCTCGTCATTTCCGACCACGCCATGCCGCGTATGACTGGCTCGCAGCTTGCCGTAGCGATCCGCAACGAGTGGCCGGACATGCCGATCATCCTGGCGACTGGCTTTGCCGAAATTCCGGAAGGTGCTGAGGTCATCGACGTGCCAAGGCTGGGTAAACCTTTCTCGCAGGCGCAGCTTGCCGAAGCAATCGGCCGGGTGGTGGTTTGCTCTGAAGGGCATATTGCGCGGGCTTTGGAGTAGCCATCCTTTAGAACCAGCACGCCGTCGCCACAAGTTACAAGCAAGAGTTTCAAGTTATTGCTCGGCGGCAAGATCTCGAAATCGAGAACGGCTCTCACACAGGTTCAATATGCCGCGCTGCCACCGATCGTCATCCAGCCTCCGACAGTGGATTACGAGGCGATGATGGGTGATCCGCTCTATGCGCAGCTTCAGAAGCAGGCCGACAATCTCGAAGCGTGGAAGCAGTAGAGAGAATCATACCTGTCCCAACAACAAGCCGTCATTCAAGATTGACGACCGCCGGCGACGGGCAGGTTGCATCTCTATCCTGTGACCGCCTTACGCTCCACGACGAAGCCTGGCTTCGTTCCGCACGATATAGACGAGAAGTCCCGCCACCATGATCGCCAGCACATACCAGGTGATCGCATAGACAAGGTGGTTGTTCGGAAAGTCTAGGATTGTCAGCCCTCCGACGGGCAAGCCGCCGGCATTGGGTGTCGCGTCCGCGTCGATGAAGAAGGGGGCAACGTCCGCAACACCACGCTTCTCGGCAATGGCTGCGACATCGCGCGAATACCAGCGGTCGGCAGCCGGATCGTTGGAGCGCAGCAGCATGCCCTTCGGCTCGGTCATGCGCATCAGCCCGGTGACGGTTGCTGGCCCGGTGATCTGACTTCCCGACCGTGAGGCCGGGTCGCGATGGTCGGTCGGTACGAAGCCGCGATTGATCGATATCGCGCTGCCGTCCGCGAGCTTGAGCGGTGTCAGCACCCAATAGCCGGCGCCGAGTGCTGTCGATGCCGTGACCAGCGTTTCCTTATCGTTCTCGAAGGTGCCTGTTTCCGTCACTCGCCGGTATTCGTCATCGGCGGCGTTGACCTTGCCCCAGTCGGCGCGAGTCGGCGGGGCGACGGGCTCGGCGTGGACGCGCGCATCGACGCGGGCGATGAGATCGAGTTTCCACGAGAGTCGATAGACTTGCCAGGTGCCGAGTCCGAGCAAGGCGGCGATGAGGGCCATAAGGCCGATGCCAAGGATCGCAAGGGTGACGGCTGAACGCGGCCTGTCCTGTTGGTCGGAAGAGATATCGGTCATAGGTAAGCCGCAACGGGCGGCGTTGCCGCCGCCCATTCCCCAGCCTTTATGGCATGTTCTTCATCATTTCAGGGCTCATCGGCATCATGTTCGCATTCAGATGATACATGACCCAGAGCGAACCCGAGAGAGCGATCGCGACGATGATGATCGTGAAGATCAGCGCCATGATCGTCCAACCGCCTTCCGACTTCGTGTTCATGTGCAGGAAGAAGATCATGTGAACGACGATCTGCACGGCGCCGAGCACCATGACGAAGATGGCGGTCACGACATGATTTGCGAAGACCTCTCCCATGACCAGCCAGAAGGGGATGGCGGTCAGGATGACGGAGAGAATGAAGCCCGTCACGTAGCTCTTGAAACTGCCGTGACCGGCCTGGTGCCCATGGCTGTGGCCGTGGTGAGCCTCGTGGGCATCCTCATGTGCGGGTGCTTGCGAACTCATCCGAGAACTCCCATCAGGTAAACGAAGGAAAAGACGCCGATCCAGACGACATCGAGGAAGTGCCAGAACATGGAAAGGCACATCAGACGGCGGCGGTTGGCTTCATGCAGGCCATGCATGGAGACCTGCACCATCAGCGTGATCAGCCAGATGATGCCGAAGGTGACGTGCAGACCGTGCGTACCGACCAGCGTGAAGAAAGACGACAGGAAGGCGCTGCGCTGCGGACCGGCGCCCTCGTGGATAAGGTGCACGAACTCGTAAAGCTCGAGGCCGAGGAAGGCTGCGCCGAAAAGGCCGGTCACGGCCAACCAGAACAGCGTTTCCGCCTTTGCGTTTCGCTCCATCTGCAGCATCGCAAAACCATAGGTGATGGAGGAGAGCAACAGCATCGAGGTGTTGATGGCGACCAGCGGCAGATCGAAGAGATCGGCCGGCGACGGGCCGGCCGCATAGCTGCGGCCGAGCACGGCATGGGTGGCAAACAGCACCGAGAATATCAGGCTGTCGCTCATCAGATAGAGCCAGAAGCCCAGATTGGTGCTGTTCTCCGGATGATGGTCTTCCGTCAGATAGAATTCAGGCTTTTCGGCCGTGTCGATAGTATGATCGCTCATGGTCTCTTACACCTGTTCGGCAAGCAACTGCGTGCGCTTGCCTTCCGTTTCGGTGACTTCGTCCGCGGGGATGTAGAAGTCGCGGTTGTAGTTGAAGGTATGGCCAATCGCGACGACGAGCATGGCAACGGCGGAGACGACCACCAGCCACCACATGTACCAGATCAGGCCGAAGGCGAGCGCGATACTGATGGCGGACAGAATCGCACCGGTGCCGGTATTCTTCGGCATATGGATCGGCTTGAAACCGCCGAGCGGACGCTCGTAGCCGCGATTCTTCATGTCGTACCAACTGTCGTGATCGTGCACGACCGGCGTGAAGGCGAAGTTGTAATCCGGCGGCGGTGAAGAGGTCGACCATTCCAGCGTGCGGCCGTTCCACGGATCGCCACTGTCATCGCGCAGCTCTTCGCGCCTCATGAAGGAGACGACGATCTGGATCAGGAATGACGCGATGCCAAGCGCGATCAGGCCGACGCCGAAGGCGGCGATGATGAACCAGATCTGCAGCGACGGATCCTCGAACTGGCTCATGCGGCGGGTGACGCCCATCAGACCAAGCACGTAGAGCGGCATGAAGGCAAACCAGAAGCCGATCTGCCAGAACCAGAAGCTCATCTTGCCCCAGAAGGGATCGAGCTTGAAGCCGAAGGCCTTCGGGAACCAGTAGTTCACGCCGGCGAACATGCCGAAGAGAACACCCCCGATGATCACGTTATGAAAGTGGGCGATCAGGAATAGCGAGTTATGCAGCACGAAGTCGGCCGGCGGGACGGCAAGCATGACGCCGGTCATACCGCCGATGACGAAGGTCACCATGAAGCCGACTGTCCACAGCATCGGCACCTCGTAGCGGATACGGCCGCGATACATGGTGAAGAGCCAGTTGAACATCTTCGCCCCCGTCGGGATCGAGATGATCATCGTGGTGATGCCGAAAAAGGAGTTGACGGAAGCGCCCGAACCCATCGTGAAGAAGTGGTGCAGCCAGACGAGGTAGGAGAGGATCATGATCACGCAGGTGGCGTAGACCATCGAAGCGTAGCCGAAGAGGCGCTTGCCGGAGAAGGTTGCGACCACTTCGGAGAAGATGCCGAAGGCCGGCAGAACCAGGATGTAGACTTCCGGGTGGCCCCAGATCCAGATGAGGTTGACATACATCATCGGATTGCCGCCGAGGTCGTTCGTGAAGAAGTTCGTGCCGGCATAGCGGTCGAGCGACAGGAGAGCGAGGGTGGCCGTCAGGATCGGGAATGAAGCGACGATCAGGATGTTGGTGCAGAGTGCGGTCCAGGTGAAGACCGGCATCTTCATGAAGGTCATGCCCGGGGCACGCATCTTCACAATGGTCGCAATCAGGTTGATGCCCGATAGCGTCGTGCCGACACCGGCCACCTGCAGACCCCAGATGTAATAGTCGACGCCGACTCCAGGACTATAGGCGGCGCCCGAGAGCGGCGGATAAGCGAGCCAGCCTGTCTGAGCGAATTCACCGATAAAGAGCGAGATCATGATGATGATCGCGCCCGCCGTCGTCATCCAGAACGAGAAGTTGTTCAGGAACGGGAAGGAAACGTCGCGGGCACCGATCTGCAGCGGCACCACGAAGTTCATGAGGCCGGTGACGAAGGGCATCGCCACGAAGAAGATCATGATGACGCCGTGAGCGGTGAAGATCTGATCGTAATGGTGCGGCGGCAGCGGGCCTTCATTGCCGTTGAAGGCGATCGCCTGCTGCACGCGCATCAGGATGGCATCAGAGAAGCCGCGCAAAAGCATGATGACGGCCAGGATCACATACATGATGCCGATCTTCTTGTGATCGACGCTGCAGATCCAGTCGCTCCAGAGCGAACCCCAGAACTTGAAATAGGTGATGATGCCAAGCACCGCGATGGCGCCGATGACGACGCCGATGAAGGTCACGACCAGGATCGGCTCGTGATACGGGATCGCGTCGAGGGTCAACCGGCCGAAGATGAACTTCAGGAGGTCAGGATTGGAAAACATGGAACAACCCGTTCATTATGTCTTGCGACGCAAAGCGCCAGGTTAATTGTTATTGTTGCTGAGCCGGCGCCGGAGTGCCGCCATTGCTCATGCCGGGCATGGAATGACCATCATGCTGCATGTCCATTCCGGGCATGTTCTGCATGCTGTTGCCATCGGCGCCAGCGGGCGCTTCCGTAGCCGGGGCTGCGGCCGCCGGTTCGACGGTACCTTCCTCGGCATGGCGGTTGTCGTATGTCAGCTTTTCACGATTTTCTTCGCTTTCCTTGCCGCCGCCGCCCATCATGTCGATGTGCATCATCTCGCTCGCGCACATCTTGCCGGGCGTGGCGCACATGTTGAGAATCGCGTCGTAAAGATCGGCATCGGCGCCGGCGTAGTAGCGCACCGGCTCCTTCTCGCTCGGCTTTTCGAGCTTCAGATAGGCGTCGCGGTTGAGCATCGTGCCGCGCTGCTTGACCTGCGCCACCCAGGCATCGAAGCCCTCCTGGTTCAGGCCGTGGAACTTGAAGCGCATGTGCGAGAAGCCTTCACCGCTGTAATTTGCGGAGAAGCCGTCATACTCGCCTTCCTTGTTGATGACGGCGTGAAGTCTCGTCTGCATGCCGGGCATGGCATAGACTTGGCCGGCGAGGGCGGGGATGAAGAAGGAGTTCATCACCGAAGAGGCGGTGATCTTGAAGTCGATCGGCACGTCGACGGGAGCTGCGAGCTCGTTGACCGTCGCAATGCCGAGGTCGGGATAGAAGAATAGCCATTTCCAGTCGAGCGCCACGACCTCGACGGTCAGCGGCTTGGTATCTGCCGGAATGGCACGGTCCGCATCAATACGGTCGAGCGGGCGGTAGGGATCGAGCTTGTGCGTGGAAATCCAGGTGACGGCGCCAAGCGCGATAATGATGGCGAGCGGCGCCGACCAGATCACGATTTCGAGGCGCGTGGAATGATGCCATTCGGGCGCGTAGTCCGCGTCCGTATTGGAGCGCCGGTAGCGCCAGGCGAAAAACAGTGTGAGGAAGATCACCGGAATGATGATCAGCAGCATCAGCACCGTGGAGACGATGATGAGGTCACGCTGTTGGGTGGCGATATCGCCCGAAGGCGACATGACCACCAAGTTGCATCCTGCCAAAAAAAACAGCGGCAAGATTAATAGAAGGCGGGAAAACTTCTGCAGTTTTGGCACGTCTCTAAGCTCTTTTTGTTTCGTTCGATTGCCGACTAAAGCACTGGCACGATGAGCGATATGAGGTCTTTGGTCGCAGTGCAACATGCATTTTGCACCGCGGGAGAAGTCAGCTTCCACGGCGCCCACAAATCCTGATAAAAGTCAGAAGGAAATTTTTCCGGCGCCGCCTCGTGTATAGCTGAAAAGCGTGGCCTTGCCCAATAAAACTCTGGAATAGGTTGGCATAGGTATCACGCGATTTTTCCATCGCATCGATTTTTGAGAATTCGGCGTCAACTATTTGCGCAACAAGGACTTGATAAGCTGCAAATATGGAACAAGATCAGCTTGAGGTGCTTTGCAAAAGGCACCTTAAACGAGGGAGGCGTTTCATATGGCTACTGCTACACATTTAGGACCATCATCTTCATCGCTGGAGCGGGATGCGCGGCGCATTCACGGTGACAAGCCGGTTTCGCCCGGCAGCATCGCGATCGGCGTGGTGATCGGTCGCATGTCGGAGTTTTTTGATTTCTTTGTTTACGGCCTCGCATCCGTTCTCGTCTTTCCGCAGCTCGTCTTTCCCTTCGCGCCGGACCGGCTGACGGCCACGCTCTATTCTTTCGCGATCTTCTCGCTGGCCTTCCTCGCCCGTCCCGTCGGCTCCGTCGTCTTCATGACGATCGACCGTTTGTACGGGCGTGGCACCAAGCTCACCATTGCGCTTTTCCTGCTCGGCGGCTCGACGGCATCGATCGCCTTCCTGCCGGGCTATGATGAAATCGGCTACTGGTCGATTGCGCTATTGGCGCTCTTCCGGCTCGGGCAAGGCTTTGCCCTCGGCGGCGCGTGGGATGGCCTTGCATCGCTGCTTGCTCTCAATGCGCCGCCGAATCATCGCGGCTGGTATGCAATGATCCCACAGCTCGGCGCACCGATCGGCTTTGCGCTGGCGAGTATCCTGTTCGGCTATTTTGTCGCCAACCTCTCCCCGGAAGACTTCCTCTCATGGGGCTGGCGTTATCCGTTCTTCGTCGCCTTTGCGATCAACGTCGTTGCGCTCTTTGCCCGCCTTCGGCTTGTCATGACCAAGGATTTCGGCACGCTCTTGGAACAGCATGAGCTTGAAGCAGCACCAATCCTCGAGGTGCTGCGTGTCCACGGCCGCGATATCCTGATCGGCGCTTTCGTGCCGCTTGCAAGCTTTGCGATGTTCCACCTCGTCACCATCTTCCCGCTCGGCTGGATGAGCCTTTACGGCAACCAGCGGATCGGCGCCTTCATGGTGGTGCAGGTCATCGGCGCCGTGGTCGGCTTCGTTGCCATCATTGCCTCGGGTGTGATCGCTGACCGCATCGGCCGGCGTAAGCAGCTTGCGATCTGCGCTGTGCTGATTGCGATCTTTAGCTTCATCGGCCCGTTCCTGATTGGCGCCGGCAACACCGGTCATGACGCCTTCCTCATCATCGGCTTCGGCGTGCTCGGCCTTTCTTTCGGCCAGGCGACCGGCTCGATCTCATCGCGCTTCGGCCGCGGCTATCGCTACACCGGTGCGGCCTTCACCTCCGACCTTGCCTGGCTGATCGGCGCCGGCTTTGCACCGCTGGTGGCGCTCAGTCTGTCGAGCCAGTTCGGCCTGCCCTTCGTTGGCTACTACCTGCTCTCGGGCGCAATCTGCACGCTGGCGGCTCTTGCTTTCAGCAGGGCGCTAGAGCAGCGTGAGTAGCGCATAGGCATAACAAAAAGGCCCGCCTGATTTCCGAGGCGGGCCTTTTTGTTTGGGATCTATTTTCGGACTTTACTGTGCCATCTGCGGCTGCTTGGCAGCGCGCGCGGCAGTCAGTTCGGCAGTCGTGTGGTTGAGACGGTCGGCGAGCACGCGCATGATCTCCACGGCCATTTCCGGGAAATCGCTCAGAAGCTTGAGGAAATGTTCCTTGCTGATGCGCAGGACTTCGAGCGGCGAGGTAGCGCGCACGGTCGCGGTACGCGAGACGTCGCAGAGAATGGCAATTTCGCCCACGATGGAATTGACCTCAACATCGGCGACCTTGATTTCGCCGGCAGGTGAGGAAACGATAATATCGGCGGTCCCTGACAGTACGACATAGGCGGCGTCGCCGACATCGCCCTGACGGAACAGGTTCTGGCCGGCGTTGTAGGTCATACGGTCGGAGGTGAAGGCCAAGAGCTTGAGTTTCGCCGGTGCGATCCTCGAGAAGATCGGCACCCGCCGCAGCATTTCGACTTCATCTCTCAACAGCATGAGCGTTACTACCCCCTGCCGCATGGTCCTTGATCATGCGCTAAAAACCAACTTCAAGCGCCTTGCGAGCGCCGTATCTGCCGCCCCAATAGAATATTACGATAACAGTTCCTTGAACATCCCGTTTTTCTCGGAAAGTTCCGGATAGTTGCCAGCCTCGGCAAGATCGCCACGATCGAAGAGCAGAATGCGATCGAAGATTTCTGCAAGCTTGGCGTTGGACAACACCCAGATGATCGCCGGGCGCTTGCCTTCCTCGTGCAGGCCTTCGATGATGTTGTGGGTGATCTGGTCCTGGATGCGCTGGTCGAGCGCCGGGATCGGCCGGTTGAAGATGAAGTAGTCGGAGCGCTTGAGCAGGGCGCGGGCGAGATTGAGCTTCTGCCGTTGCACCCCCGTCAGCCGCTTGCCGCCGGAGCCGACGTCAAATTCGAGCCCGATCGACAACACGTCGTCATAGAGATCGAGCGCATCGAACAGTTCACCCATGATGAGGCGGATGCGGTCGGAGGCGTCGGCCTGCTGATAGGCGATGCGGCCGAAGAGCACATTGTCCATCAGGCTCGCGGAGGCCGTGAAGCGGCTGATGTCGTAACGCTCGATCAGCTCGGCGAGATCGTCGGGGATGTTCTGGTGGAACTGCTTGCGGGCGCTGACGATCTTGTCCATCAGCGCCTGGGTCAAGAGACCGAAGCGATGCCGAGGTTCGATATAGGCGAAGCTCAGGCGGATGATGCTTGCCCGGTCTTCCGGCGTCGCATCCTCGAAGCGCTTGCCCTGCAGCTTCTGCAGCAGCGCCTGATAGGTCGGAATGTCGTCCGCCGTCATGAAGGTGAGCTGCTGGAAGAAGGGATGGTCCGGCGGCAGATCGTGGAAAAGCTCCACCGCGTTCTCGGCGATTTCCAGGCCCATGGCATAGAGATCTGTGCTGAGCCCGGTATCGCGGAAGAGCTGTTGGAAATAGGGATGGCCGGCAAGCCGGCGGTTGTTCATCAGCGGCCGCTTCATCGTGCCGAAGAGCAGGTTTTCGCCGACAGTCGCCTGCGTGTTGTAAGCGTCGAAATCGAAGGGCACGACGATGGCGTCGAGGTTTTCCCCGGCAAGCCGCTCGCGCAGCGATGTCCGAAGCTTGACGATTTGGCTGCCGAGGGCAGTATGAACCTCGGTGTTGACGGTGGAACGCAGTGCCAGATCCAGAATGTCCTGCGACATCATGACGGCGTCGAGCACCGGCCGGATCGCCTTCAGCAGGTCTTCAGGCCCTTTTGCGCCGGCAGCATCGTAGTCGACCCAGTCGCTGTTGAGATCGAGGGTCGGATTGCCGGCCTTCTGCGATTCCGCCACATGCCATTTATATTCCTGCGCAGCCTTGCCGTCATATTCGGGCTCTTTCATCGGAGCATGCTTGAGGCCGTAGACCAGATTGTCACGGAGCGTGCCATGGAAGAAATAGCTTTCGGCGGACGCATAGGAAATGCGCCGGCCAGTGATCGATTCCGGCAGATCCAGCAGGTCCTGTCCGTCGATGGTGATGCGGCCGGAATCCGGCCAGACGAGACGGCCGAGCGCTTCGGCGAAGGCTTCAGCGCCGCTGCCGTTCGGCCCAACGATCGCAACCGTCTCGTTCGGTTTGATCTCGACCGAGACGTGGTCGACGAGGCGGGCGCCGCTGTCGTCACTGACAGAGAGGTTTGTGACGACGAAGGCACTCGTCAGCGGCGCGACCGGCGCCGTTGCCAGCTCCTGGATGCGGCTGTCGATCAGCGGCTCGACATTGAACTGCTCGTAGACCTGCGCATATTTGACCTGCACGTCCTGGCGCATCTGGTCCCAGTCGATCAGTTCCTTCAGCGGGCCGGGCAGGTCCTTGTAGGCGGAAATGACGGCGACGAGCTGACCGATGTCGAGCCGGCCCTGCAGAGCCAGATAGCCGCCGATCGCGTAGAAGAGGAAGGGCGTGACCTGGGCGAGGAAGTTGTTGATGAACTTGACCAGGAACTTCCACTGATAAAGATCGTAGCGGATCGAGAAGATGCGGCCGAGGCGGGTAGCGATATCGGCGCGCTCGAAGTTGGAGGTGTCGTTGCCGTGGATCGTGCCGATGCCGTCAACGATCTCCCCCACGCGCCCCGAAAGTTCACGCGCGGTCAGCTGCCGCTGACGGCCGAGTTCCAAGAGACGCTTGCGCATGCGGGGAATGACGATCGCCTGCACGCCGACGATGCCCGCCGCGATCATGCCGAGCCAGAAATTCTGGATGATGATGAAGGCAAGCGCGGTGATCGCCTGGCCGCCGAGCAGGGCGGGCGAGACGAAGGCGTCGCCCGTGAAGCCGCCCATCGGCTCCACCTCGTCCTTGATCATGGTGGCGATCTCGGCCGATTTCACCCGCTTGAAATGGGCGGGCGGGAAGCGCAGCACACGATCGATAAGCTCGAAGCGGATGCGGCGCAGCATGCGTTCGCCGAGCCGGCCCTTGTAGGTATTGATATAGAACTTGAAGAGGCCGTTCAGCACCACCAACGCCAGGAAGACGAGGCTCAGTGCCATCAGCATCTGGAAGCGGTTGAGCTCCAGGCCCTTGAAGAATTCGACATGACCGATCAGCGGAATGTCGTAGGCGATGTGCATGAAGGTCTGTCGCGCACCCGGCCCTTCGAAGCCGTCACCCTGAATAGGTCCGTTGACGATCTGCTTCGGCAGGTCGAAGGACAGGAAGTAGGGCACCATGGAAGCTGCGACGACCAGCAGAATCCAGAGCTGCTGCAGCCGCGTGTTCTTCCAGATGTAGCGCGCGAGGCTTTTTTCCATGGCTAACCGTCAGACTGTGGGGAAAGTCCGGACAGCGATCCTGCTGCTGGGAAAGGGGGAATCTCCGAGTACAGGACCATGCAGTCAGACCGCCGATATCGCAACGAAAACAAGGCGGAGCGGACTGATGTCGAAACGCCGATTCTCGCCGGAAATTTTCTTATATCACATGAATTTTAGAATAGGCGAGGGTTTCAGCGGATCATTGAACGAATGATGGCGGCACTTTTTGCGGCTCCGTCGAGATCGAGGGAAATGGCCTGACGCAGTGGGGCGGCAAGTGCCCGTTCGATCGCTGCTTTGACATCGTCGAGGGTCAGCCCCTGCTCCGGCAGGATCTCGGCAAGGCCGAGCGCCTGCAGCCGTTCGGCGCGCACAGTCTGTTCCGTTTCACCGGCCGCTACGAAGGGGATGAGGATCGAGCGGCACTGGGTGCGCAGGAGATCACCCACCGTATTGTAGCCGGCCTGCGAGATCGAGACTTTGGCGCCGCGCAGCAGCGAGGGGAAATCCTTGCGGAACCGTACCAGTGTGACATTGGCAGGTGCATCTTCCGACAATGCGGAAAAATCGGCTGCGGGAAGGTTGGGGCCGGTAATCAGCAGCCAGCTGATATCGGCAGACATGAGTGCGGCCGCATCGCGTGCGGCGCGGAGCAACTCCAGCCCGACGGCGCCGCCACCGGCCGAAGCGATGATGTCGAATGTCTCGGATGGTTCCGGCGCGGGTGAGGGAGCAACGAGACCGGTATAGCGCAGCCGGTCGGCGATCTCAGCTGTCAGCGGGAAAGTATCTTCCAGGCGCACGAAGTCAGGATCGCCATGGACGAGCACGGCGTCGAAATGCTCCTTGACGAGCTTGACGGTTTCCTCGTCGCGACCGGGCTTGCGGTTTTCCTGCAGGATGTCGCGCACCGAACTTAAAAGCTTCGGGCGTGGGCTGGCCTTTTCGATCGCCTCGAGCAATGGCAACAGTTCGAAGCGCATCTGCCGGCGTCCGAAAGGAAAAGCCTCGATGATGACAACGTCAGGCTTTTCCTCGTCGAAAGCTTTGAGAAGCAGGTCGCGGCGATTGGAGAGGAATTCCTCGTCGGCCGGCTTTCCATCGGCATTAGCAAGGCCGGAAAAGCCGATATTGCTGGCGACGACCGGCGGCAATTCGACCGTTCTGACACCCTCGCCCGGAAAGCCCGGCACGGGCAGGCCGCCGGTAACGACCGTTACCTCGAAATCGTCCTTCACCAATGCACTGGCGATACGGCTCGCACGTGCAATATGGCCGATGCCGAGCAAATGCTGGACATAAAAGAAGATGCGGGGAACCGTCATGAGGTCTTCTGCCATTCTGCCTCGAACAGGCCGCTCAACTGCCGGATGCTGGAGTGATAATCGAAATGGCCGCGCACGCGCTCCTCGGCCGCGTCGCCCAGCCGCTTGCGCAGATCGGGATCGCGGATTGCCGTCTCGAGTGCTTTTGCAAGAGCGGCCGGATCTTCCGGCGGCACGACCAGACCGTTCTCGCCGTTGCTCAGCAATTCCGGTACGCCTGAGACATTGGTGGAGAGACAGACGAGCCGCTGACTGGAGGCTTCGACCAACACATTGGGCAGTCCGTCGCGGTCGCCATTGGCGGCGATGCGGCAGGCGAGCGCGAAGAGATCGGCGCGGCGATAGTGCTCAAGCACATCCTCCTGCGCCAGCGCGCCTTTCCAGGTGATGCGCTCGGCAACACCGAGTTCAGCCGCAAGTTTCTTCAGCTTGGAAAGCTCCGCGCCGCCACCGATATGGTCCATGCGCCAATTCAGTTCTTTCGGTAGCAGGGCAAGGGCGCGCAACAATACGTCATAACCCTTCTTTTCCACCGCGCGGCCGACGCTGAGGATGAAGGCAGGGTCGGCGGGATCGCTGCCATCGCGGTTCGAGCGCTTGCCGGCGAAATGGCCGAAGCGGGCAAGGTCGAGGCCGTGATAGCTCAGATGTACCGCATCTTTGCGGCCGGTCAGCGCTTTCATATGCTCATAGCCACTGCGGGTGCAGGTCACGGCCCAGCGCGCGCTTCCAAGCTTCTGGCCGAGGTCCCAGTCGGGCGAGGTCCAGATATCCTTGGCATGGGCCGAGCAGGTCCAGGGCGTGCCGGTCAGAATGCTCGCATATTCCGTCACGGAAGCCGGCGTGTGGATGAAATGGGCATGCAGCCACTCGCCGTTGTCGGGCCATTCGCGCGCCAATACCAGCGCCTGGCCGAGCCTGCGGAAACGGTTGCGGGAGATGTCGCGCGGCAGATCAGCGAAGAAACGCTTCATCAGCGCACCGAAGCCTGGTTTCGAAAAACCGGCGAAAAGGCCCTTCAGCACACGGATCGGCTCTTCGTGCAGATATTCCGGCAGATAGACGACGCGCGCCTTGATCTCATCGTGGACAGGATGACGCTTCTTGTCGGTCGGCCGGCGCATGGAAATCAGCGTCAGGTCGAAGCCGGCCTTTTCGAGGCCGAGCAATTCCTGGGCGATGAAAGTTTCCGAAAGGCGGGGGTAGCCTTTCAGCACAACGAGAATCTTGCGGCGTGGCGGCAAAGGATGGCTCTTTATTCTGCGCCGACGAGGGAAAGGTGGCGTCCGCGGCTGTCCAGCCATGTGCCGACGGTGCGGGAAATATGATCCAGCCCTTCGAGGTGCATGTTGCAGCCGCTCTTCGACGGCGGCAACCGCGAGGGCAGGCGCTTCAGCGTCTCCGCCATGACGGAGGGGTCGGCCGACTGCTCGGGCAGCAGCATGTCGATGAGGCCGAGTTCGCTGGCGCGGCGGGCGCGCAGAAGCTGCTCCTCACGCGGGGCGACACGCGGCACGATGAGCGCCGGCTTGTCGAAGGAGAGGATCTCGCAATAAGTATTATAGCCACCCATGGCGACGACGGCAGTCGCGCCGTCGATCAATTCTTCCATGTGATTGTCGAACTCGATTACCTCGATATAAGGAATCTTCTCCCCTTTTTTGACCAGCTTTGCACGTTCGGCCGCCGGCATGTAGGGGCCGAGCACGACAAGCGCCTTCTGCGTCAGCGACTCGTCGGCCTCATAGGCGTTCATGACGTCGTGAACGAGATCGGAGCCGTCACCGCCGCCGCCGGTCGTTACCAGAATATAGTCATCCTTGCGGGCATTCAGAGAGTTCTTGCCCTTGGAGACGCTACGCTGCAGGAAACCGACGAAATCCATCTTGCGACGCACCCCTGGGGGCACGTCTAGGCCGACAAGCGGATCGTAGAAATCCGGCGGCCCATAGACCCAGATGCTGTCGTAATACTGGTCGATCTTCTGCATGACGCTGTTTCTCTTCCACTCGGCTTCAAGCAGATGCGGTGCGTCCATGATCTCGCGCAAACCGAGCACTAGCGTGGTGCCGCGCGACTTCAGATAGGCGAGCGTTTCCTCAATCTCGCCCTTCAGGCCCATCGGCTCCTTGTCGACGATGAAGATATCGGGCTGGAAGGTTTCGGCGGTGTGACGAATGCTCGATTCGCGCATCTTCAGCGTATCCTGAAGATCTATATGGCTGGCGAGCGACGTATATTCACCGTTGCGAAGCTTGATGACGCTCGGGATCTTCACGAAATCGACTCGGGCGCGGTAATCGAAGGCGCCGGCAATCGTCGCGCCTGAAATGATGAGGATGTTCAGGCCGCGATAATCCTCGACGAGGGCATGGGCGATCGTGCGGCAACGGCGCAAATGGCCGAGACCGAATGTATCGTGGCTGTACATGAGGATGCGTGCATCTTCGAGGCGTCTGGCCATGTGGGTGCCCTCTGAGGTGGACGACATACTTCTACCACCCCCGTAAATCGGAGGCCACGAGGCGGCGGACGCGAAGCACCCCGCCGAACTCGACGTTATTTGTAGGGATCTGCCGCATCGCGCAAGCCATCTCCCAGAAAATTGAACGCCAAAATCACCAGCACTACCGGAACGATCGGGAACAACAGCCACGGATAGAAGGCGATGACGCTTACGCTCTTGGCCTCTGTCAGCAGGATACCCCAGCTGGTGATGGGCGGCCGCAGGCCGAGGCCGAGGAAGGAAAGCGCCGTCTCACCGAGGATCATACCCGGGATGGAGATGGTGGCGGATGCGATGAGATGCGACATGAAACCGGGCACGAGATGGCGGCCGATGACACGGGGGGTGCTGGCACCCATGAGCTGGGCTGCCTGGACATAATCCTCCTCGCGCAGCGCCAGAAGCTTGGAGCGCACGGCGCGGGCGAGACCTGTCCAGTCGATGATGCCGAGAATGACGGTGATGCCGAAATAGATGACGATCGGGCTCCAGGTCACCGGCATGATGGCGGCAAGCGCCATCCAGAGCGGCAGCGAGGGCAATGATTGCAGCACTTCGATCAGCCGCTGCACGATGAGGTCGAAGATGCCGCCCCAGTAACCGGCAAGGCCGCCGATGACGATACCGAGCACAAAGCTGATGGAAATGCCGATCAGCCCGATGGTGAGCGAGATGCGCGCGCCATAAAGAATGCGCGAAAGCACGTCACGGCCAAGGCGGTCGGTACCGAGCAGGAACATCTGCCCGCCGATTGCCGGACAAACGAGATGATAATTGGAGGCCACAAGTCCCCAGAACTTGTAGCCATCGCCACGGCAGAAGAAGCGGATTGGCTGGATGTCGTTCTGATTGTCGGTATAGAGACGGTGCAGGGTGTCGATATCGAGCGTCATCTGCCGGCCATAGACGAAGGGGCCGACGAAATTGCCCTGGCTATCGAAAAGGCGGACGCGCTGAGGCGGCGAATGGATGAAATCGACGTTGCGGGTATGCAGCCCGTAAGGCGCCAGAAACTCGACGATCAGGATCATCAGATAGACCGCGGCAAGGAAAATGCCGGATGCAAGCGCCAGCTTGTGGCGCTTGAACTTCCACCACATGAGCTGCTTCTGCGAGGCGAGGTGGATACGAGACTGCGCAGACGTCATCGTCTCCGTTGCGATCGGATCGAACGGGGCGGTCGAAACATAATGCGGCAGCGGTGCACCGGGTGCGGGTAGGGGCGACATTATTTGGTGCTCCTGCCTTGCAGACGGATGCGGGGATCGAGAAAGCCGAGCGCGATATCGGAAATCAGCACGCCGATGACGTTCAGGAAAGCGAGGAACATCAGGAACGAACCGGCAAGATACATGTCCTGGCTCTGCAGCGCCTTGATCAGCATCGGCCCTGTTGTTTCCAAGGACAGCACGATGGCGACGATCTCGGCGCCTGATATGATCGACGGCAGGATCGAGCCGATATCGGCAACGAAGAAGTTGAGCGCCATGCGCAGCGGATATTTGACCAGCGCGCGCACCGGATGCAGTCCCTTGGCGCGTGCCGTCGTCACATATTGCTTCTGCATCTCGTCGAGCAGGTTGGCGCGCAGGCGGCGGATCATGCCGGCGGTACCCGCCGTGCCGACGATGATGACCGGGATCCAGAGATGCGCGAGGATGGACTGCGCCTTAGCCCAGCTCATCGGCTCGTTCAGAAATTGCTGGTCCATCAGATGGCCGATGGAAAGCCCGAACCAGACATTGGCGAAATACATCAGGATCAGCGCCAGCATGAAGTTCGGGATGGCGATGCCGAGCAGGCCGAGAAAGGTCAGGCCGTAATCGCCCCAGCTATATTGATGGGTTGCCGAATAGATGCCGATCGGGAAGGCGATCAGCCAGGTGAGAAGGATGGTCGTGAAGGAGACGAGGATCGTCAGCCACAGGCGGTCGCCCACAACGTCGGAAACTGGCAGCTGATATTCGAAGGAATAGCCGAAATCGCCATGCAGCATGCCCCCGACCCAGAAGAAGTAACGCACGATCTCCGGCTGATCGAAGCCGTATTGATGGCGCAGCTCCTCGATTTCCTGCAGGTTTGCGGTCTCGCCCTGGGCGCGCAGTTCGGCGATCTGGCTTTCGAAGAAGTCACCCGGCGGCAGTTCGATGATGACGAAGACCAGCGCCGATATCACGAGCAGGGTCGGCACCATGGCGGCGATACGCCAGAGGATATAGCGGATCATCGCTCAGGCCTCCTTGAACCAGAAGGTATCAGGCATGTAGACACCGAGGAAGGAGGTAGGATCGAAACCGTAGAGCGCGTGCTCCGGCACGTTCTGCATTTTGGCGGATCTGAGGATCGGCTGCAGCGTGCTGTTGATGAGGCCGATCGAAAAGACCTGCTGGGTATAGAGGGACAGCATCTTGTGCCAGATAACCTCACGCTCTTCCGTTGTAGCACTTGCGCCCCACTGGTTCAGGAGATCCACAAGCTCGGCCGCCTCCGGCAGATCGGGCGCTTTGCCCTCCTGACCGGCCGAAAGATAGTACATGCCCCAGAGCGGCCATTGAAGCTGGTCATCCAGAGTAGGTGCTAGTCCATAGGGAGACATGTCGGCGGTCGGCACGCCGTTATCCAGCCCGTACCAGATCGACATCATGATCGAACCGCTCATGGCGCGATTGCGGAAGACGTCGCGCTGCGAGGTGCGGGTGAAGAGCGCCAGACCGATATTGGCCCAGTGATCGTGCACGAGTTCCAGAACGTCCGTGTCGAGATTGCTCTCGCCGGCTGTCTCGACGGTGATCTCGGCGCGGCGTCCATCAGGCAGCAGGCGGATGCCATCGCTGTCGCGCTTGTCGAGGCCGAGTTCGTCGAGCAGCTTGTTGGCGGTGTCAGGATCGAAATTCACATAGGCGTCGGCATATTCCTGCTTGAAGAGCGGGCTTTCGGGCAGCACCGTATCGGCACTCGCCTTGCCGAGACCGTAGAAGGCCACCATGTTGATCTCATGCCGGTCGATCGCCAGCGACAAGGCCCGGCGGAAGCGCACGTCGCGAAAGAGCGCGCGCCAGGCTTCGTCGGCGACATTGAGGTTTGGCAATAATGTGATGCGCGAGCCGCGCGCCATCTTCCATAGTTCGACTTTCACCGGGAAGCGCTTTTCCGCCTCTTTCAGGAAAGTGTAGTCGTTGAAGTCAATGCCGGTCGCCTGCAGGTCGGATTCGCCCGCACCCGCCTTGGCAGCGATGATCGAGGAGGATGAGACGTTGAGGATGAAGCGGTCGAGATAGGGCAGCTGCATGCCGTTCTCGTCCACGCGGTGGAAGAACGGATTGCGCTCGAAGACGAACTGATCGGCCGGCGGAGCCGTGCGGTTTTTCCAGGGATCGAGCGTCGGCAGATCGGGATTGTTGGGCCGGGAAGCGAGGGCCATCTTGATGTGCAGATCGGCCCACTTCTTGGCGCGGTTCTTTTTCATCAGCTCTTCAAGCTTGGCCTTGTCCTGAAAGCCCTTGTGGAACTGTTTCAGGTAATGGCCTGGGCCATAGATGACGAGCGGCAGAGGTCCGGCAAGCGCCGACAGGAAAACCGGGTTGGGCTTGTCCCAGGTGTAGCGCACGGTCAGCTCGTCGAGTACTTCGAAGCGCGGCAGGGAGCCGTGCGGACGCAGCTCCAGCGCACCGCCGCCGGGCGTCAGTTCCTTGTTGAGGATGACTTCTTCCCACCAGTAGCGGAAGGCTTCGGCCGTGAAGGGATGCCCGTCAGACCACCTGTGTCCGTCGCGCAGGTAAAAGGTAAAGACTGTGTCATTCTCTGAGGTGAAGTCCCGCAGGATATCGGGTTGAAACTGCAGCTTCGTGTCGTAGCCGACCAGCCGCGAATAGCCGTAGACCGTCATGTAGCGGATATCGCGTACACCGCCGATGATGGTGCGCACAGTGCCGCCATAGGTGCCGGGTACACGGCCCATGTCCTTGAGATTGACGATACGCGGCTCGGTCGGAATTCGCTCGGCCATTGGCGGCAGACTGCCGTCAGCGACCCTGGCCTTCAAAATTTCCGGCTCGGCGACCTGCTGGGCCCGCAGTACCGAAGGCGCGATGACCGAGCCGATCAGGCCGCCGAGAAAGATACGGCGCGTCACCATCAGACCAGCTCCTTCGCATCGGCGCCCTTGCGGGCGCGCACCAGATGGCCGCCGCCGAGATCGGCATAAGCGAGTTCGGAAGCGTCATCGTGGTCCGCCCGGAAGACAGGCCCCCAATTCTGCTTATCGGCCGCTCCGTTTTCCTGCAGCGCCTTGAAGTCGAGCGGCCGGTCGAGATCCGGGAAGGGAACGGCGGCGAGCAATGACTTCGTATAGGGGTGAACCGGATTGCGCAGGATGATCTCACGCGGGGCGATCTCGACGATACGGCCCTTGCACATGACGGCGATGCGGTCTGCCATGTAGTCGACGACTGCGAGATTGTGCGAGATGAACAGATAAGTCAGCCCCAGTTCTTTCTGCAGATCCTTCAGAAGGTTGAGGATCTGCGCCTGCACAGACACGTCGAGGGCCGAGACCGGTTCGTCGAGGATGACAAGCTTGGGGCCAAGGGCGAGCGCGCGGGCAATCCCGATGCGCTGGCGCTGGCCGCCGGAGAAGCTGTGCGGATAGCGGTTGAGATAGCGCCGGTCGAGGCCGATCGCGCCCATGAGCGCCTCGACCTTGGTCTTGCGCTCGGCGCTGTTGCCACGATCGTGGATTTCGAGTGGCTCGCTGAGGATATTGCGCACAGTCATGCGCGGCGAAAGCGAGGAAACCGGGTCCTGAAACACCATCTGGATCTTGGTGCGCAGGTCCTGCAGTTCCGACCCCTTGACGGAGAGGACGTCGATGACATCCTTGCCGTCGTTGAAGACGACCGCGCCGCTGTCAGGCGTGATCGCGCGCATGAGAATCTTGCTGACGGTCGTTTTGCCGCAGCCGGATTCGCCGACGAGCCCCAGACATTCGCCGCGGCGGATATCGAAGCTGACGTCGTCGACAGCGTGCACGACCGTGGCTTCCTGGCCGCCGAAGAAGCTGCGCTTGCGTGTCTTGTAGGTCTTGGAAAGGTTGGCGACGGAAAGGAGCACGCCGGGCGCTTCCTTTTCGACCGGCTTCTTCTTGCCGATCAGCGATTCCAGGTTGACCGGAACCTCGCGCAGCGCTTTCAGCCGCTCGCCCGGCTTCATGTCGAAATGCGGAACCGCGGCCATCAGGGCCTTGAGATAGGGATGTTGCGGATTGCGGAAGATTGCCTCGACCGGGCCGGCTTCCATGATCTCGCCGTGATAGATCACCACCACTTCATCGGCCATATTGGCGACGACCCCGAGATCGTGGGTGATGAGCAGCATGGCCATGCCAAGCTTGGCCTGCAGGTCGCGCAGCAGTTCGAGGATCTGGGCCTGGATCGTCACGTCGAGCGCGGTGGTCGGCTCGTCGGCGATCAGGAGCGCCGGCTTGCAGATCAGCGCCATGGCGATCATCGCGCGCTGGCGCATGCCGCCTGAAAGCTCGAACGGATACATGTCGTAGGTGCGCTTCGGATTGGAAAAGCCGACGAGGCCAAGCATTTCCTCGGTGCGCTCGCGCGCTTCCTTCTTGTCGGCGTTCGTGTGGATCAGCAAAACCTCGCTGATCTGATTGCCGACCGTGTGGAGCGGCGAGAGCGACGTCATCGGCTCCTGGAAGATGGTCGCCATGCGGCGGCCGCGCAGGTCGCGCATCTCGGCGCTATCACGTGACAGGGAGAGAATATCGGTCGCCTTGCCATCCAGCGGGTCGGTAAACAGGATGCGGCCGCTCGCATGGGCCGGTGCCGGCAGGATGCCCATGATCGACTGGCTGATAACGGATTTGCCGGAGCCGCTTTCGCCAACGAGGGCAGTCACTTTCCCCGGCAGGATGCGGAGATTGGCTTCCTTTACGACACGCAGCCGGTCGCCGAAAACGGAGAAGGCGACGTCCAGATTCTCAATACGCAACAGATCGGCTGCAGACGCCATACCAACGAAATTCCCCAGTCCTTTGTGTTCCCGTTAAGGCACACTATCGTACCGTAAACGGGGTGTCTAGTTGATGACAGGCATGGGAAAAAGCAGCGCATGGCGCCTGTTTTCCAAGGCGCTTGATGCGAGGGTTCTCATATACGGTGCAGCGGCTAAAGCGGCTGCAATGTTCGCGCGTGATTACTGAATGAATTTTTCGATCGGCGTACGTTTTACCTGTTTCTTGTCGCGGTGAAGCATGATGACCTGTTCGGCTTCCGAAAGGCCGTTCTGAACGGATTCGCGGAAGCCTTCGTCGACATGGAGGCCGGATGCCGGCGCCCGCGGCTGCAGCACCGTCACCTTCTGGCGGATGCCGCGCAGCTTTTCCTCGCCGAGCGTGATCCATTCGCCGCCGCAATAGCCGGCGAAGGCCTGGCTCGCGACGACCTCGCGGCTGTATTTCTTGGTCAGCACCTGCAGGCGCTGCACCTCGTTTACTGCAGAGCCGAAGGCGGAGAAGGTAAGGCGATCCTTCAGGCCGACATTGCCGAACATGACGTTGCCGACATGCAGGCCGATGCCGTAGCCGATCTTCGGAAGGCCCTTCGCCTCGCGATCCTTGTTCAGTTCGGCAACCCGCGCCTGTGCATGATGCACTGCGGAGAGCGCTGCCTCGCAGGCGATTTTGGACGGGTCCTTGTGGCGACCGCAGGGATAGACCGCCAGGAAGCCATCGCCGAGGAAGCTCAGGATTTCGCCGCCATTGCGGTTGAAGGGGGCGGCGATCGCGTCGAAGAACTGGTTGAGCGTATCGATATAGGCCTGCCGGCCTTCCTTCTCGGCATACATAGTCGATTCGCGCATATCCGCCATGACGAGAGCGGCACGGATCGTCTCACCGTCACCACGGCGAACCTGGCCGTTCAACACGCGTTTGCCAGCATCGCCGCCGAGATAGGTTGTCAGCATATTGTTGGCGAGCTTGGCAAGCACCGCCATCTTGGCGGCGACCGCCAGGTGGTTCTGCATGCGCAGCAGCGCGTCGATCATGTCGTCGGAAAAACCGACCGGGCTGTCGGTCGACCATGAACCCATCATGCCCTGTACCGAGCCGTCACCGAACGGCTGCACGAAGGCGAGGTAATCGGTGATTTTTTCCTGCCGCAGATCCTCGAAAATCGGGAATTCACTCGGGCCGTCAGGCATGATGCGGCGGCGGATATGCTGCAGATTGTTGTCGAGAAGATGGAAATAGGGGCTCTGCAGGAAACGATCCGGCTTCTGGCCGGCCGGCATGCGGAAGCCCTCGATGGTCACGCCGCTCGCGCGCTTCCAGGTGAAGCTCAGCGCGTCGTAAAGCGGATGCAGCATGGAGAAGGTCAGGTGCACGCGCGCGAGTGGCAGGCCGGCGGCCGCAAGCCGCTCGCAGAAACCGCGCACGATGTTTTCAAGGTCGTCACCGGCCAGCGAAGAATTCGTCAGCCATTCAGCAACTCGGTCCAACAAAATGGAGGATACGCTGGATTCGATCGTGCTCATTCTTGGTATTATCCTCATGTCGCACGTCCATCCCGAAAGGCAAAAGCAGCCCGGACCTGCCCATTCACGATGAGCAGATCACAAAAAAATCAGGATGTACGAGCGGTATTATCGTGTCAACGATTGCCGATAGCCGGCTTTGACACCCGCCGGCTTCCGACCTCCTGGAAACGGGCGAGCAATCTTCGCAAAGTAGTTCATTATCATTTGCCTAAATAGGCACGCTGAAAGTGCGAAACAATGGGATTCGGATTTTTTTGTGCGTCCCGGTTGCTGGGATAGGCGACCTCGGGTCATTTCCGCCACACCCGGCTCATGAATCAAAGGCGCGGCACGGTCAGGTGCTGCGAAAGCGCCGGGTTTAATTTGCCGCGATCATGCATTAGATCAGCGTTCGGATTCACTTTTTGCAAGAGGCATGGCCTTGGACGCACGCTCTTCCACTTTCGAGACGCTTTCAAAGAAGATCGAGGCCCGCACCGCACGTGCCGGCATCATCGGCCTTGGTTATGTCGGCCTGCCGCTGGCGATGGCTGTCGCGCGCAGCGGCTTTACTGTGACCGGCTTCGATATCGATCCGAAGAAGATCGTGGCACTGGATGCCCGCCGCTCCTATATCGATGCGGTGACGAATGAGGCGCTGACGGCCGAGATCGATGCGGGGCGTTTCTCCTCGACGACCGATTTCGCCAGCCTTTCGGATTGCGACGTGATCGTCATCTGCGTGCCGACGCCGCTCACCAAACATCGCGATCCCGATCTTTCCTTCGTGGAAGCGACGTCGCGGTCGATCGCCGCCCATCTGCGGCCGGGCCAGCTCATCGTGCTGGAATCGACAACCTATCCCGGTACGACCGATGATATCGTAAAGGTCATTCTCGAAGGGACCGGGCTGAAATCCGGTTCCGACTTCTTCGTCGGTTTCTCGCCGGAGCGCGAGGATCCCGGCAACCAGCATTACCACACCGCGACGATCCCCAAGGTCGTTGCAGGCGACGGCACGCAAGCCCTGTCGCTGATGAAATCTTTCTACGGTGCTGCCGTCTCGACCGTCGTCCCGGTATCCTCCAATGCGACGGCGGAAGCGGTCAAGCTCACCGAGAACATCTTTCGCTCGGTCAATATCGCACTCGTCAACGAGCTGAAGACCGTCTATGCGGCAATGGGCATCGATGTCTGGGAAGTCATCGACGCCGCCAAGACCAAGCCGTTCGGCTATATGCCTTTCTATCCCGGCCCTGGTCTCGGTGGTCACTGCATTCCGATCGACCCTTTCTACCTCACCTGGAAGTCGCGTGAATACGAACTGCCGACCCGCTTCATCGAGCTTGCCGGCGAAATCAATTCGGCGATGCCTCGCTATGTCGTCGGCAAGCTGGCCGAGGCGCTGGATATTCGTGCCGGCAAGGCGCTCAGCCGCTCACGCGTCCTCGTGCTTGGCCTCGCCTACAAGAAGAACGTTGCCGATATCAGGGAAAGCCCGTCGCTGCGTCTGATTGAAATCATCGAGGAGCGCGGCGGCAAGGCGGATTATCATGACCCCTTCGTCGCGGAGATTCCGCCGACGCGCGAATATCAGGCGCTGAAGGGCCGGAAATCCGTTGATCTGACGCCGGAAGCCATTGCGGGATACGACGCGGTTCTCATCGCGACCGATCACGACATGATCGACTATGCGGCTCTTTCGAAGAGCGCCAGACTGATTGTCGATACCCGAAACGTCTTCAGCCGGCTCGGCCTTACGGCCGATCACATCATCAAGGCGTAACGAGTACGCCGGAAAGCTGCTTGCCGGTGATCTGGCTGGCGGCGACGGCGTAACCGCCGGCAGCGCCATCGATGAAGTGCATGTGGTCGCGCGACAGCGGCGTCGGCACGAAGCAGGTCATCAGTGCCGATGACTGGCGGTGCAGGCCGTAGCGCGCCACGCCTTTTTCCTGTGCTTGCTTCAGCAGCGTCTCGATGCGGACGAGGTGGGCTGCGTCGACGTCGATGGTCATCTTCAGCCCGTCGTCGAATTTGCGGAAATCCGAGTTGCCCGAGACGTCCTGTTTGTAACGGCGGGCGTTGAAGTGGGCGAAGGTGATGCCGAATTTGTGCAGGAAAACAGTCAGGCCGATCTGCAGGAGGATGAAGAGCTTCTGGCGCAGGCGTTTGCCCTCAGGTGCGGTGGCATTCGCCTCCCGATTGATGCCTTTCATCGAGAAGGCAAGTTCGGGACCGTCTTCCGGCACAGGATGGCCGCTGCGGTTCTGCTCGGCTGTGATGGAAACGATGCCGGCAACGAGAGCCTGAAATTCCGGGCCGGGACCATCTTCGCCGGGCACGGCGATAATCGAGATGATCTCGCCGTTGCGGGCCTCGATCGGGCTCCAGCGACAGGAGAGGCCGGCCAGATCCGGCCGGGTGCCAGGTGCGGCCTTTTCGACGCCGTAGCGGCCCATCTTCATGTTCTTCTCCGCCCAACTCGTGCCACCGCCTGAGAACATCGCATAGGTGACATAGGGGCTGGCCGAATAGCGGGCGACGCGCACATCAAGGCCTTCCGCGCGGATATCGGCAATCGGCACGATGGCGATGCGCAGATCGAGGTCAAGATCCTCCTTCACCCAGACCTGCGTTGCGGCAAGTGCTGCGCGCGCTTCCTTCTCAAGCGAAGCGGGCAAGGCGATCAGCGCGCCGTCGCCGCCGAAAACGAAGGGATAGTCGCCCTTGCCGACGGCATTAAGCACCGCGGAAATGACGCTGGCGCCAGCCATGTTGACGTCCTTATAGCGCCCGCCAACGATTGCCTTTGTCGAGCCGACGATATCGGCCATTGCCAGCACCCACCCTTCGGGCAGCGGCTGATAATTGCTTTCGTCGGTCACACCTTCGAAATCGGTGAAGACCGGCACGTTGGCGAAGAATGCGTCGTTGGACATCTCGTTCATGAGGCCGAGTTTATCACAGACCCGTGTTGCCGCTGCAACGGCAATTTGCGTTTCCGGCAATCGACTTACACTGCATCGATATGGTAGCACCACTGACATATTTTATGACGGACAGGACAAGATGAGCCGCCTCGACAGCTTCATTCGCCGATTGACGGCTCAACGCGATATTCTCAATGCCATCATCGATCTGGTGGAAGAGGTGAAGGGGCCGGTGCTCGAATTCGGTCTCGGCAATGGCCGCACCTACGACCATCTGCGCGAGCATTTTCCCGACCGCCGCATCATCGCCTTCGATTGGGAAATACGCTCCTATTCCGCCTCCACGCCGCTGGCCGAGAATATGGTAACGGGCAATATCCGCGACACCGGCCAGGCATTCCTCGGGGTCAATGCCGCGCTCGCCCATGCCGATATCGGTACCGGCCATGACGAGATCGATGCCGTGACGCTGACCTGGCTGCCGCAATTGATGGCTGGCGTGCTTACCCATCGCGGCATCGCCGTCAGCGGCCTGCCGCTGGAACATCCCGAGCTTTTGCCCCTGCCTCTGCCTGGCGGCATCAAGGAAGGGCGCTATTTTCTCTACCGCAGGAAATAATCCCGGCTTATGAAGCGCAGGAATAGGGCGTAGCCGAGAGCGCGGCAAATTTTGCCTCGAAGTCGGCCGCGATTTCGTCCAGCGTCACGCTGCCCAATCGCCGCAGGAGCAGGGCCTGTGCCTCCTTCATCGCATCCTCGAGAGCGGCATTCACGGCCTGTTCCACAAGGCATTTCGGCTGATCGTCGGCTGGGCCGATGGCGAAAAGATGCGGTTCGCCGATGGCGCGGTAGACATCGAGCAGGGTGATTTCCGACAACGGACGCACCAGCGTCCAGCCCCCGCCATGCCCCTTTTCGGAACGGACGTAGCCCTGTTCGCGAAGGCCGGCCATGGTGCGGCGGACGACGACGGGATTGGTGTTCAGCATCTTTGCAATCATTTCGGAGGTCGCCGAATGCTCATGCCGATCCATGTGGATCAGCACGTGCAGCATGCGTGAAAGGCGGCTGTCATTGCGCATGAGATTCTATTCCTGTCGATCGAATGGCCATTATCACAAGCGGATCGTAACAAGACAAGTAACATGATGCTTGACTGTTGCGTTTCATGTAACTTATGTTGCTTCATGATTAGGGCGGCGTCAAAGGAGGGTTTCATGTCATTCGAGGTCATCGTCATCGGCGGAAATTTCGCCGGCCTATCCGCGGCCATGCAGCTTGCCCGGGCGCGGCGCAGCGTTCTGCTGATCGATGCAGGCGCGCCGCGGAATCGGTTTTCGCAGGCGTCACATGGCTTCCTGGGCCAGGACGGCCAGACGCCGACGGCGATCATGCGGGAGGGAAAGCGGCAGCTTTCGCTTTATCCGACCATCACCATTCGCGACGGGGAAGTTGTTCAGGCTCGTGCCGATGGCGACGAATTCGTCATCGGCATCAAGGGCGGTGACGAAGAAAGAGCCGCGCGGATCGTCCTCGCAACCGGCATAAGCGACACGCTGCCTGATATCCCGGGCCTGCGGGACCGATGGGGCCGCTCCGTGCTGCACTGCCCCTATTGCCACGGTTATGAGGTGAGCGGCGGCAAGCTCGGTGTTCTCGCAAACCATCCGCATTCGGCACATGCGGCCATGCTGATTCCCGACTGGGGAGAGACAACCTATTTCACCCAAGCGCTGTTCGAGCCCGACGAAGAGCAACTCGCAGGGCTGACTGCTCGCGGTGTACGGATCGAGCGCAGTCCTGTCGTGGAATTATTGGGCGACAATCCCGAGCTTGAGGCCGTTCGCCTCGCCGATGGCCGGGTCGTGCGGCTAAACGCTGTGTTCGTTGCTCCGAAAACGGCGATGGCGAGCCCGATTGCCGAACAACTTGGCTGTGTCTTCGACGACGGTCCGTTCGGCTCGCTCATCCGGACCGGCGATAACAAGGAAACCACCGTCAAGGGCGTCTTTGCCGCCGGCGATGCGGCAAGTGCCATGCACAACGCCACGCTCGCTTCCGCCTCGGGCGTGCTCGCAGGCGTGCACTGCCATCAATCGCTGGCAATGCAGTCTGTCCGATAGTTCCTCTTCGGTCTAAGGTAGGAACAGCACGTCATATTGATCGAATGCGCTCGGCAGATCGCGGACTTTCATCTCCTTCTCGCCGTCCTCGAAGATCACGAGGCAATCCTCGTAGAAGCCGGCGAGCGTGCGAATGAAGGCTTTCGTGCCCTCCTGGCCGTAAAAGAGCGGCGTGAATTCCATATAGAGAGGCGTGCGACGGGCAAGCAGTGGCAGCATCGAGCGGCAGGCAACCGGCTCATACCCCTCGATATCCATCCAGACGAGGCCGATGGCAGTCTGGTCGATACCGAGGCCGTCGAGAATGCCGGTCACGGACCGCACCGGGACGGTGATCTTCTGGTCGCTGGCGCTCTGGCGGATTGCGCTGCTCTTGCCGTGATTGGCGCTGTTCATAAAGAAGTCGATCTTGCCTTCATCTTCGCCGGCGGCGCAGTTGACGAGGCGCACCGCGTCGATAAGGCCGTTCTGGCGAATATTCTGTTCCAGAAGACGAAAATTGCGCGGGTCCGGCTCGACGCTGACGATCCCGGCAAATGCGCGGGCGAGCGCAAAATAGACTGTCTGTGTGCCGATATTGCCGCCGATCTCCAGCAGCATGCTGTCCTTCCTCAGCAGGCCGCGCTGGCGCAGGATCACGAGCAGCCGGTCGACTGCCTCGCGTTCGAAATGGCCCTTCCGGAAGACCTTGCGGCCGATATAGTCGGCGGGTGAAAAACTCATCAGATGATCGCCGGCATCGACGGTCATGGAGGTCACGCGCGGCCCGATATTCTCGATCAGCAGCCGGCGGCCGGTGCGGGTGTCAAAGAAACGTGTGGCCAGCGCATTGCGTGCCTTGCGCAAACTGCGCTTCCAATATTTGCCAGTAAGCCATGCTTGGCCGGACATTATTGTCTTTCCTTGAGCGGTTCGGCGGCTTTCTCTCTCGGAATGACGTAGACTTTCAAGGGGAGTGCCCGGCCACGCACATTGATTTCGCAACTTTCGATCGTTTCCGGATCAATGCCGGCGCGCATCGCGACCGGCTCGGAAATGACGATCGCAGCGTTGAGCTCCTTTGCCGCCGTCTCCAGGCGGCTTGCGACATTGACCGTATCGCCGACGGCCGTCAGGCTGCGTACGCGCCCATAGCCCATCGTGCCGACGACTGCCGGGCCAGTGTGGATGCCGATAACGATCTGCAGCGGCAAAGGCAGTTCGTCCGAAAGTTCGGCGGCGAGCTTTTCCACCTCGGCAACAATCGCGGTTGCGGCTGCCATAGGCTGCCGGCAGG
>NZ_AJWE01000106.1:0-34377 GCF_000281145.1 Rhizobium sp. CF142
ACGGAGGCGGCTGCGAGCAGCTGCCGTTCGACTGCGGACCGGGCAACGCTGCTATTCGCAATCGCCGAACCGATTTCCGGCACACTAGCGGAGCGCTATCTGCAAAGCCGCGGTATGCTTGGCGCAGCCGATCATCCGGCGCTGCGGTTTCATCAGTCCTGCTATTATCGCGATCTTTCGACCGGTCGCACGACACGCCTGCCACGATCGCGGCGGTGACCGATCCGGATGGCAGACTGACCGGCGTGCACCGGACATGGCTCGATTCCGATGGTGACGGCAAGGCCAAGCTCGAGGACCCGCGCAGGGCGCTCGGCCAACTGATCGGCAATGCCGTTCGTTTCAAGATGCCGCCCGACGCGCAAAGCCCGATCCTGGCTGCGGGCGAGGGGATCGAGACCGTGCTCTCCCTCGGCCAAGTCCTACCCCGCATGCCGATGGCAGCAGCGCTCTCCGCAAACCATCTCGCCGCCTTCCGTCTGCCTGCGATATGCCGGCGCCTCTAGATTGCTGCCGATGCCGACGCGGCGGGACGACACGGTGTCGATGGACTGAGCCGGGCCGCCAAGGCCCTCGGCGTGCTGCCATTGGTGCTGCGTCCCGAGTTCGGCGATTTCAACGAGGATCTGCGTCGGCTCGGAGCTTGCAGGATGGCAGCGAACCTGCGCCACCAGCTCTTCCCGGACGACGCGACCAACTTCCTCTCCGATCGTCGCCCTTTCGTAAGGGGCGCGCTGCGGTTATGCCGGCGGTGACAACGGCGCATGAACCTTCGCGGAGGCCGCGCCTGCGGGCCTGCCGGGAGGCGACCCGCACCATGACGGTTCCGGCCGGGTCCGGCATGGGAAGGGTCGCCGTCAGGCCGCGAGAGGCGCGGCTCAAACCACGGAGATCATCATGACCCGCTTGTCCTTCCTTCACGATACGACAGAGCCCCACCACACATCCTCGCCGACAGACCGCTTCATCTACGAAATGCAAGTCCAGGGCTATCGTCCATTCCAGGACGAACCGGATCCAAGGCCATTGCCCGAGGAGCATATGGTTCGAGCCTGCCTCATCACGATCTTCGATGCCCTGTCCGATATGCTCGGGGACACAAGGCTGGAACCCGATCTCGAAGACCTCCTCTGGTCCACTGTCAACTCTTCCACCGGGGACGGAGCGCATCCAGCGCGAACTCGACCGCAACGAAGAGGCGCAGCGCACCGACCAACGCGAGCAGGACGGCTCGGAAGTCAAAAGCGTCGAGCTGGAGCGCCTGATTGCCGAGGGCATCACGCTTCTCGAACGCCGCAACAGTTTCGAGTTCATGCGTGACTACGGCGCCGACTTTTTCGAGGCTGAGACCGGTTCGGCCTGGCGGCCACGCACCGGGTCGAAGGTCAGTCATGCCAATATGACCGCGGCGATGATCGACTCGAAAGACTTCCTTGCGGCGCACCGTCATGCCGAGAACGAGGTCATGATCCCGAAAGGCACGAGGATCGCCTTTGCCGGCGGCATGGAATACAACGATCACGCTCGCATCTGGAAAAAGCTCGATCAGGCCCATGCCAAATATGCAGGCATGGTCCTGTTGCACGGAGGCGCACCGAAGGGTGCGGAACGCATCGCCGCCTGCTAGGCGGAAGCGCACAAGGTGACGCAGATCACCTTCAAGCCGAACTGGAGCAAACATGCCAAGGCGGCACCCTTCCGTCGCAACGACGACATGCTCTCCGTCATGCCGGCAGGATTGATCGTTTTCCCGGGTAATGGCATCACCGACAATCTCGCAGACAAGGCAACGCGCCTCGGCATCGCGGTGTGGCAGGCGCAAGGAGACGGCGCGTGAGCGCCGGATCCTGATGAACGATGTTCGGGGAGGCTCATGCGTGGCTTACTGGCGAGATCTACGATCTTGGTGACGAATGAGGGAAAACCGATGCTCACACTCCGGGGGCAGGTGCCGGCGCCTGCTTCGACGCCTCGGCACGGATCAGGTCGGAGACGCTGTCCGTCAATGACGTCAGGACTGGGCCGGCGCACGGAATGCATGAACTAAAACGCCGTACATTCATTAGCCCTACTAATGATATCAATTAGACTATGATGGATAGTTCGCTGCTCCAGCGCGCTCTATAGTCGAGGAGGGACATCGCACAGGCCTGCCGATCTATCAAATTGAGCGCCGGGTCGATGGTTACCCTTTTTAGGACAAGGACAAGAAGCTGCGGCACCGTAACGCTATCCCCCATGGGAATGGAGGAACAAGCATCGAAAGTGGAAAATGTCGATCTGATGATGATGCCCTGCGCGAATGAATGAATGACGAATTGTCATTTTGGTAATCGTCGAGAAGAGCCGCATAGTCACCCAATCCGATTACAAGCAGCGGAGCCCTCCAAGGGGCGGCTCGCCCCGCGCACCCCGGAGATGAAGTGTGGTGAAGGTAGTGGGTCGAATATCCGACATGAGGCTGGCCCAATGATTGACCAGATCTCCATCCTCAGATCGACGCCTTCGTCGACAACGGCAGTCCGCCGGCACAGCCTGGCATCTTGCCGTAAGCGTGCCTGTCCTGCCCGTCTTGGAAACCCGCCTTTCGCTGTCCTTGGTGATGGCTCAATCGCCATCATCGGCGCAATCGACACGCTGGCAGCTTTCTCCGCCAACCGCCGCACCGCACGCAGCCTCGTCCTGCACCATCGCAGGATCCACTTTCGCCGGGCGATAAGCAACGTCCAGTCCGCGAGCGATGACGTGGGCCCATTCGCCCGACTGTGCTGGCAACTGGATCCTGCACGATGTCCTGTAGAATCCGGCGTTTGGCCGGAGCGCGGCAGTCCGCCGCACGCTTTCCACGATCTTGCCGATCAACACATTCTCGCACATCGCGGCGATCTCGGCCCTGTCCAGCTGGCCGCGAGAGCCGTTGGCGCGAAATTGCACGCAACAAAGCCAATGCCACAAAAAATACGAAAAAGGGGAACCAAACTTGAAAAGAAATGGGAAGGATCTGGTCCTTGACCGACATGGCCTGACACGCCGCTCCTTTGTTGGAGCAACCGCGACAGCGCTGATTTCAGCGCCGTTTGTGAACCAACTCGTCCGTCCGGCGCGCGCTGCGGGCTCGGGCGTCGTCAATTTCGCCGGCTTCGGCGGAAGCTATGGCGATGCGCTGCGGGAGGTCTGGTTCGAGCCCTTCGAGAAAGAAACCGGCATCAAAGTCAATATTGGGGTCGGAGCGTCTCTCGCGCTCGCCAAATTGCAGACCGTCAACCCCAACGGCGCAGAATGGGATATCGTCGATCTTCCCAACCCCGCCTTTATCACGGCGGTCAATGAGAACATCCTGCTGCCCGTCGAGGGTCGAATAGACTTCAGCAAGATCCTGCCGAAATACGTGACCCCATATGGATGGTCGTACACGGCCTTCGTATATGTCGTGGGACGCAACAGCAAGCTGATACCCAATGCCGCCGCGCCGCAGACCTGGGCGGATATGTGGGATACGAAGCGATATTCGGGCAAGCGTTCGCTCAACAACGTCAATACGAGCGCCGTTTCGCTGGAGGCCGCGCTGATGGCAGATGGCGTTACGCCGGCCAACATCTATCCGCTCGATCTCGACCGCGCCTTTGCCAGCCTCGACAAGCTCCAGAAGGGCAATATCGTGTGGGGCATGAGCCTGCAGGATCCGGTCCAGCAGATCGGCTCAGGCCAGACACCGGTCGGCGGCATCTATACGGGCCGGGCGATCATGGCCAACCGGCAGGGCGCGGGCATCGCCTACAGTCTCAAGCAGGGCATCATCGGCGGCGATTCACTGGGTGTCATTAGAACCTCGAACAACAAGGACGAGGCCTTCACTCTTCTGAATTTCATGGCGACGCGCGGCGACCTGTCGGCCAAGTTCGTGGAACGGACCTCCTACGGGATTCCGCACGTCGACGTGGAGAGCCTGCTGCCCAAGGATGCAGACGACATCCGCGCAGCGCTGCCCACCAACCCGGTGCTGCAGGAAACCGCTCTGTTCAACAATGCGCAATATTACGCGGAGCACATGCCGGAGGTTTTGCGCCGCTTTCAGGAATGGCAGCTCGATTGAAGGCCCGCGGGCCGGCTTGCGCGGCGACGATGCCGCCGCGGGACATCCAAAGGTCCTACCGCTGGCTGTACTGTCTCCGTTTTCCTGGACGGGGACAAACGACAAACAAGAACCAGAAAGGGGAAAGACATTGAATAGTGTTGTGCTGCAGCGCAGGGGAGGGCGCTCTGGGGGACGGCAGGAGCTAATGCTCGTGCCACTCATCCTACTTTATGGAGGCCTGTTCCTCCTGCCGCTTTTCATCGTTTGCAGAATGGCTCTCGAAAACGGTCTTGGGAGCTTTGCGAATGTCCTGTCATCGCGTGTCTTCATGCGGGTCGTCGAAAACACGCTGACTATCAGCGTGACGACGACACTCGTGAGCGTCGCGCTCGGTTATCTGCTGGCGACGCTGTTGTGGAAGACGGCTGGCTGGCAGCGCCTCGTGGTGCTGGGGTTCGTCCTCTTGCCCTTCTGGACGAGCGTGCTGATCAAGAATTTTGCTTGGACCTTCCTTCTGCAGGACAATGGCGTAATCAACAGCATCCTGCAATCGGCCGGCCTTGCAGATCAGCCGCTGCCCCTGCTGCACAACCGTTTTGCCGTCATTGTCGGCATGGTTCACTACTCGCTGCCTTATGCGGTGTTCCCGATCTACACCTCGATGCTGACCATCGATCCGCGGCTCGAACGGGCGGCAAGAAGTCTCGGCGCCTCGACCCTGTCGGCCTTCTGGCATGTGACGCTGCCGCTGACCCGGCCGGGGGTCTATGCCTCCTCGCTTCTCATCTTCATCGTCGCATCGAGCTTCTATGTCACGCCGGTCATCCTTGGCGGTCCGCGCCAGATGATGATCGCCAATCTGGTCGACTACTACACGCACACGCTCGTGGACTTTTCCTCAGGTGCCGCGCTGTCGATCATCATCCTGATCGCCGCAAGCCTTCTGATCGCGATCTACCAATCCTTGCCCAAGGAGGGTCAACATGGCTGAGCTGAGCTATGCCGCACCGCATGCCATTCCGTTGCGTCGGCAGCGTATTCCGCCGATGACATGGCTGGTTGCCGCGAGCATTCCGGTGCTCGCCTTCCTCCTCGTGCCGATCCTGATTGTCGTCCCAATGGCTTTCACCAGGGGGCAGATCCTGATCTTCCCGCCGCAGCTATTTTCGGTTCGGCCATTTACCGACCTGTTCGGCGACGCGAGCTGGATGTCGTCAGCGCTGGATTCGCTCAAGATCGGCCTGCTTGCCACGGCAATTGCCGTTACCGTCGGCGTTTCGGCGGCGATGGCGCTTCATAACAGCAAGCTGATCTTCAAGGGCATGCTGGTCGCCGTCATCCTGCTGCCAATCATGATCCCGGCAATCGTCATGGCGCTCGGCTTCTATCTCTTCTTCCAGCGGATCGGCCTGACGGGATCGTGGCAAGCCATCGCTTTTGCCCACAGCGTCGCGATAACGCCTTACGTGTTCATTGCAACGCAAGCCAGTCTGGCGGGGGTCGACCCGACCCTCCCGCGGGCCGCGCGCAGCCTGGGGGCGGGTGCGCTCGACGTCTTCCTGTCGGTCTACTGGCCAGCGATAAAGCCCGGCGTCATCGGCGGCGGCATCTTCGCCTTCATCGGCTCGTTCGATGAGATCGTCATCAGCCTGTTCCTCTCCGGGCCGGGCGTCGTGCCGCTGCCTGTGCAGATGTACACCAGCCTGCAGAACGACCTCACTCCGAAGGTAGCAGCCGTTTCCGCCATGCTGTTTCTGTTGAGCCTGATGGGGTTGGCCGCTCAGGCCTATCAGCACCGAAGCCGTGTGAACAAATCGAAATTCGAATGACACCCGAAAGGACGACCATGAACATGATGCTGAAGACACAGAATTCCGGGGTGTCCGGGCGTGGCAAGGCGGTTCAGATCCGCAATATCGTCAAGAGCTATGCCGGCTATGCGGCAGTGGACAATATCAGTTTCGACCTGAAATCCGGCGAGCTTCTGACCTTGCTCGGCCCGAGCGGATCCGGCAAGTCGACCACATTGATGATGGTTGCAGGTTTCGAGGACCCCGATAGCGGAAGGATCGATGTCGATGGACGCGATGTCGTGGGTCTTGATGCCAAGCAACGCAGTTTCGGTGTGGTCTTCCAGGGCTATGCGCTTTTCCCGCATATGACAGCGCTGGAAAATGTCGAGTTTCCGCTGCGCATGCGGCGGGTTCCGTCGGCCGAAAGGCAGCGCCTTGCACGGGAAATGCTCGAGCGCGTCGGCCTCGGCAGCATGACCCATCGCCGCCCGCGTGAGCTTTCCGGCGGCCAGCAGCAGCGTGTGGCGCTTGCCCGTGCGCTCGTTTTTCAACCGGATGCCCTCCTGCTCGACGAACCACTGGGCGCGCTGGACAAGAACATGCGCGAGAAGATGCAGTACGAGATCAAGGAACTGCAGAATGCGATTGGCATCTCGATCCTGTTCGTCACGCACGATCAGGAGGAGGCGATGACCATGTCTGATCGCATTGCGGTTATGGATCACGGCCGCATCCTGCAGATCGATACGCCGAAGGCGGTCTATGAGCGCCCCGCGACTGCCTTTGTCGCCAACTTCCTCGGCGAAACCAACATGATCGCATGTCGTATCCACGATTTTGACGCCGAACGTGCCGGCGTTGCCCTCGGCGACGGCCAGTTGGGGGGAGCCATCATCGCCAAGGGCACAGCCCTCGCGCGAGACAGTGACGCCAAGATCTCGGTTCGCCCGGAGAATGTCATGATCCTGCAGGACGGTGACACGCCAGACTTCCGCCTGACCGGCGTCGTCAAGCAACATACATTCGTTGGACGCCATTCCCGCTCGGTGATCTCGGCGGGCAGCATGGATTTTGCCGTCGTCACCGCGGATGTTGCGCGCGCATCCCGGATCAATGCCGGCGACACGGTCGATATCGGCTGGACCTCTCAGAATGCCCTGATCATCACGAAATAGACCGGGCTTTCGACGATCGCAGCGCCTTCAACGCGAGGCGATCGGTTCTCAATACGCAACACGCACGCATATGAAGTGAAGGAGCATGAACATGCAGGAGCTTTCTGGCAAGGTCGCGATCGTGACCGGGGGAGCACGAGGGTTGGGTGCAGCTTCTGGGCGCGCACTGGCACAAAAGGGCGCCAAGGTCGTTCTCGCCGATCTCAAGCTTGAGACGGCCGAGGCCCAGGCCGCTGCGCTCAGGGCCGAGGGGCTGGATGCCGTCGGCATCGCGCTCAATGTCGTGGACCGCGGCAGCTGCGAAAAGGTCGCCATAGCCATCGCAAAAGAATATGGCTCAATCGACATCCTGGTCAACAATGCCGGTATCGTGGCGTTTGGGCGTCTGGGAGATCCTGGTTCATACGAGGAATGGGATCGCAGCGTCGACGTCAATCTGACCGGCGTCTTCAACATGACGACGGCCTGTCTTTCCGATCTCAAGGCAAGCAGGGGCGCGGTCGTCAATATCGCATCGGTGGCGGCCTTCACAAGCGGCTTCGCACAGGTGGGATATACGGCATCGAAGGGTGGCGTGAAGGCACTCACCCAGGTCATGTGCCGCGAACTCGCTCCGTTCGGCATGCGCGTCAACGGTGTCGCACCGGGCTATGTCGCGACGGAGGGCATGGGCGGCAAGGGAAATCCCGAGATCGAAGCATGGATCCAGTTCCATTGCCCGATGAAGCGTCACGGCCGTCCGGAAGAGGTCGGCAATGTCGTCGCCTTCCTCTGCACCGACGCGGCGAGTTTCGTCAACGGCACGACCATTCCGGTCGATGGCGGCTATCTGAGCGTCTGACCTTCCCCCGAGGAGGCCCGCAAGGCCCTCCCGTTCCTTACCGGCATGATGACCTGACGGCACGGTGGCGCCCTGGCGTCATCGCGAAGATCCGTGGGCGAGCGATTGCCGGACGATACAGTAGAGAGACGGATGATGCAGGAGAACAGGGCCATGTCCGATCAGCGCAAACAGATGAAATTGATTGGGGTCTGGGGACCTCCGGGTGCCCACGCCGCCGGTTGGCGCGAAGCGGAATCGCCGACATCCGACATTTACGCCTTCTCCAACATGGTGCGTGTCGCCAGGCTGGCGGAAGAGGCCAAGATGGATGCACTTTTCCTGGCCGATACCAACCATCTGCCCACCGTACCGCTGATCGAGGCCGGCGATGTTACGGCGGAGGGATATTCGAAGATCATCCGCATGGACGCCGTGACGATGGTTTCGGCGCTTGCCGTATCGACCTCGCGGATCGGCCTGATCGCCACTGCAACCACCACCTATAGCGAGCCCTACAGCATGGCACGCGCCATTGCCACGATCGATCATCTGAGCGGCGGACGGGCTGGCTGGAACCTCGTAACCACCCAGTCGGACGGCGAGGCGCCCAATTACGGCCGCGATGCGCATATGGAACACGCCGCTCGCTATGAACGCGCAGAGGAATATTTCGATGTCTGCGCCGGTCTTTGGGATTGCTGGGACGACGATGCATTGGTGGTTGACAAGGAAAATGCGCGTTTTTCCGATGTCTCGAAGATAAAGGTCCTCAATCATGAAGGCCGACATTTCAAGGTGAAGGGACCGCTGAACCTGCCGCGCAGCCCACAGGGTCGCCCTGTCATCGCTCAGGCCGGCGCCTCCGGACCTGGTCGCGCGCTTGCCTCGCGCATTGCCGACGTGGTCTTTCTCGCAAGCTCGACCAAAGAGGAGACGAAGACGTTTCGCGACGACGTTTGTGACCGGGCCGAAGCGCGCGGCCGATCACCCGACAGCGTCAAGGTCATGCCCGGGATCATGCCGATCATCGGCCGCACCGACGAGGAGGCCCGTGCGCATTATCTCAGATTGCAGGAGGGCATCACCGACGCCCAGGGGCTGATTGCGTTGAGACGGATCTCGGTCGGTATCGACCTGACCCAATACCCCCTCGACGGACCAATGCCGACCTTGCCTCCGACCAATGGCGCGACGACCCGCCAGCAGATCGTCATCGATTGGGCGCGGAAGGAAAACCTGACGCTACGCGAGGTTGCGCGACGCTTTGCAGAAACGGATGGTCATCATCTCGTCTGGGGCACGCCGGAGCGCGTCGCCGATCTGATGGAGGACTGGTTTGTGAACGAGGTTTGCGACGGTTTTTGCGTCCTCTTTCCTTATTTCCCACGCGGCGTCGAAGACTTCGTCCAACTGGTGGTGCCGGAACTGCAGCGCCGCGGCATCTTTCGCAAGGACTACGAAGGGCAGACATTGCGGGATAATCTCGGCCTTGCCGTTCCCCCACGCACCACACGCTTCGGGAAATAATCTAGACAAACAGGGGCATGCGCCCGCATCCACTCAAGCAAAATCGGCCCGGATCAACCGATCCCGGCCGGTCTTGTCGTGTTCGCTCGATCGCTAGCCACCTGCGGCCGGATGTGCAGGACGCTTCAACCCAAGATTCTCGCGAAGCGTCTTGCCCTCATAGGCGGTACGGTAGATGCCGCGGCGCTGAAGTTCGGGCACGACGAGGTCAACGAATTCCGTCAGGCTGTCCGGCAGGTAGAAAGGCGCTAGGAGGAAACCGTCGGCGGCCTTTGTTTCATACCATTCCTGCATATTGTCGGCGATCGTCTGCGGTGTGCCGATGAGAGAGCGATGCCCGCGCCCGGCAGCGACGAAGCGGCTGAGATCCAACAATGTCATCTTACCGTCGATCGCCTTGGTCAGCAGAAGCTCGCGTCGGCTCTTCATGCCGTCGCTGGCCGGCAGGTCTGTGACAAGCTTGTCCGGATCCATGCCGGAAAGATCCACCGCCAGGACTTCCGATAGAAGGTGAAGGGCAACATCCGGGCTGACATTGGCCTGCAGCGCGGCGAACTTGTCCTCCGCCTCGGCCATTGTCTGGCCGATGACCGTTCCGGTGCCGACAAAGATGGCGATGTCATCCTCGATGCGGCCATGGCGTGCAGCTCGCGTCTTGACGTCAAGGCAGAAGGCGCGCGCCTTATGGATATTGTCCTGCGCGGTAAACAAGGCATCGGCTTTTTCGGCGCCGAATTCTCGCCCGATCTCCGATGAACCGGCCTGGAATATGACAGGCCAGCCCTGTGGCGCACGCGGCTGGTTCAAAGGCCCACGCACGGAAAAGCGATCGCTCTGATAATTCAGGTAGTGCATCTTGTCGGCGTCGAGATAGGTGCCGGTCTGCTTGTTGAACAGGAAGGCGTCGTCCTCCCAGCTGTCCCAGAGACCGCAGACGATGTCGAGAAATTCGCGCGCGCGGGCATAGCGGTCGTCATGTTCCATATGGGCGTCGCGCTGGAAGTTCGGAGCTTCCTCGCTGCTGCTCGACGTGACGACGTTCCAGCTTGCGCGACCTTCCGTCAGATGATCGAGCGACGAGAACAGCCGAGCGACCTGGTAGGGCTGGCTGTAGGTTGTCGACATGGTCGCCACCAGACCGATATTCTGCGTGAAACCGGCCAGCGACGACAGAAGAGTGATCGGCTCGAAGAAGGGTGTTGCGGCGACCTGGCTCATCGCCTTCGGATTGCGAATATAGAGGACACGATTGGCATCGGCGAGAAACAGAAAGTCCATGAGGCCGCGTTCCGCAGTCTGCGCCAGCGATATCCAGTAGCTCTGTTTCATCGCGTCCGCCGGTTGCACGCTCGTGTGCTTCCAGCTTGCCACATGGCCACCGTGATTGTCTAAATAGACCCCGAGTTTCAGTTTTTTCGAGCGTTCGGACATATCTCGTGTTCCTTCATGGCCATTCCCATTTATGTCTGCCGGTTAGGCCTGCGCGGCATCGTCAGAACACCGCACAAGTCTGTCGAATAAAAGGTGGCGTCGAAACCACACGCAGATCAGGCTACGGCGCGGTCGGTGCCGAGCGTGGCGATGATGTCGTCGAGCGGCATCACGTCGGCATATTTCTGACCGAGGTCGAAGAGGCTCGCCTCATGCGGACCGATGGCCCGGTCGCCCACGCAATCGCTGGCGACGATCGGTCGAAAGCCGTGGCACATGGCGTCCAGCGTGCTGGCCCTTACGCAGCCGCTTGTGGTGCAGCCGGCGATGATCAGCGTGTCAATGCCGCGGGCATGCAGGATGCCATGCAGACCGGTCTCGAAAAACGCCGACGGCAACCGCTTGCGAACGACGATCTCGCCCGCACGCGGTGCGACCTCGGGGACGAACTGGCCGAGCGGCGAGGCTTCCGTCAGGCCTTTCAACTTCGGCACCTTCAGGCAATGGATACCGGCGTCGCTGCCATCATCGGCATAAACGATGCGGGTGTGGGCAATCGGCATGCCGCGCGCGCGCGCGAATGTCAGGAGGTCCACCGTGCGGTTGACGGCGGCTGAAATATTGCCACCGCCGAATGAATCGGGATCGTTGAAGCCGACGGTGAAATCGATCACGAGAAGGCCGGGCGATTGGCCGAACCCCATTTTGCGTCCGAAGTTCTGGCGTTTGAAAATGTCCTTGTCGTCCATGTCGGGCCGTCCTCTTTTTCGGAAAATTCAGTTACGAAGAGATGTGCGATGGCTGGGCAAACGCGCCCAATACTCCGCAATGCGGTATTCATTACGCATATTGTCGCTGTTGCGGACTGTCAACAAAAGGCGCGGCCGCCTCATTGCGGCCGGATGAATGGATCGCTTGTGCCGCTCTGCCGGGAGCTCGAACGCCAAACTCGGAAAAAACCATGTATTCCCGGCGTTTAGGCTGAAGGAGACAACAGGGCCGAACGCAGGTCCGTTTCTGTCGCGTCCTACCCGTCTCGCCGTTGGTGCGGTTTACGCATGAATCAATGAATACAACGCATTTGCGGCTCAACCCCGCCACCCGCATATTCCGAGCAAGGGAGCTAGAGGCCTGACCGGATGGTCCGGGCTTGGGAAAAGTTCGCCGAGACATGGCTCGTATTTATAACGCGGAAACGCTTCGGCATGTCGCTGAGAGCACGACCGCAGATCGACGAGAATATTGGAGTGGCACGTGACGGAAATGAAAGACCAGGGTCTGCAGACGCGCGAGGTTGGTGGCATTACCCTCGACCTGATCGAATTGGGTGAAGGACGTCCGCTATTGTTCCTGCACGGCGGCGAAGGGCCGGATGTCCCGACGCGGGCCCATCTGGAAGTGCTTGCCAAGCATTACAGGGTGATTGCACCCTGGCATCCGGGCTTTGGCAGCCGGGCCCGCGCCGAAACAGTTCGGGAGGTTGCCGATCTCGCCTATCTCTATCTGGACCTGGCCGAGCAACTCGGCATTCAGGATGGGATCCTCGTGGGCGCTTCCTTCGGCGGCTGGATTGCTGCTGAAATGATGGTCAGGGACCGGTCTGCCTTTTCGCATCTGGTTCTGTCCGGCCCCGTGGGGATCAAGGTGCGCGACCGCGAGGCCCGCGATATCGAGGACTTCTTCGCCCTGACCGACGAGGAGTTTCGCGATCTTGCCTATGCCGATCCCACAAAGGGCTATCGGGACTTGACCGCACTCGATGACGAAAAGCTGACAGGGCATTTCCGCAGTCTGGAGACCTATGCCTTCTACAGCTGGAAGCCGTACATGCATAACCCGCATCTGAAGCGCTGGCTGCACCGGATCCGCCGTCCGGCACTGATCGTCAGCGGTCGCCAGGATCGCTTCGTCTTCGATGGATATTACGCAGCCTTTGCCGAAGCGCTGGCCGGTAGCTCGCGCGCGACCATCGAAAATGCCGGCCATTTTCCCCATGTCGAGCAGCCGCTCGAGTTTGCCGACCTCGTTGTCGCCCATACGGGACCGACCCAAGCCGTCAATGAGCGGGTCGCTTGAACCGATAATTTAGGAGCAATCCATGCAGGTCTATCACTTCTCCGAAAATCCCTATCCACAGGCCTGGGACGCCGATGAGCGTTCGCTGCGGATCACCCTCCCGAGCAAGCATTTCGATCCGAAGATCGGTGCTGACCTGCTCAACCGTTACATTGACGAATGGGCGCTGTGCGATGAGCTGGGACTGAACATCTGGGTCAACGAACACCATTCGACGGCAACCTGCCTGACGACGTCGACAATGTTGCCGTTGGCAATGCTCGCCCGCGAGACGAAGCGTGCGCGGCTCCTGACACTCGGCGTGCCGATCGGCGTGCGCCATGATCCGGTCATGGCTGCCGAGGAAGCGGCCTATGTCGATGTCGTCTCGCGCGGTCGTCTGGAGCTCGGCCTCGTCAAGGGTTATCCGACCGAAATCGCCCCCGCCAACGTCAATCCGGCCCAAATTAGCGAGCGCTTCTGGGAAGCGCACGACCTGATCATCAAGGCGCTGACGAGCCATGATGGCGACTTCAACTGGGAGGGCAACCACTTCCACTATCGTCACGTGAACATCTGGCCGCGGCCCTATCAGCGGTCCGGACCACCGGTCTGGATCACCGGCTTCACGCCACACAGCGCCGGGCCAATCGCCGATCGAGGCCATGTCATTGCCGCCGGTCTGAACGCCCGCAACGGCCGCAACATCTACAATACCTACCGCAAGCGTCGTGCCGAACGCGGCCACGGCATGCCGGATCTCGATCGGTTCGGATACATGGTTCTTGTGGGCGTCGGTGATAGCGAAGAAGAGGGACATCGCTTCGCTCGGCAGGTCAAGGGATATCTCGACACAACGGGCATCGTACACCCGGCCTTCGGCAATCCGCCTGGCTATTATCCGGTCGCCGCCAGGGTGGGCGAGGTCCGGCGCGGGCAGCAGGGTGTCACCGGATCGGCTTTCCAGACCGACCGTGCCGGCGATCCTGTCTCCTATGCGACGGCATCGATCGAGAAGATGATCGAGGTCGGTGCGGTCTTCGCCGGAACGCCAGACCAGGTGTTCGAGCAGATCAAGGAACTCTATGACTATGTCGGCGGCTTCGGCAATCTGCTGGCCATGATGCAAGGCGGTGCGCTCAGCCATGCGGACACGACCAAGAGCATGCGCCTGTTCAGCACCGAGGTCCTGCCGCGACTTGCGGAGCTCAAGGCCGCCAACGGCCGTGAGGACGAGGACTTTGAACGGATGCGCCGCACGGTGGCCATCGGCTAATGCCAGTTTACCGACAAACAATCCGGCGCGGCACGAACAAGCCTGTCTCGACGCGTTTGTGCCGCGCTGTCGCGAGAAGATGCGAGGGTTGGGGCCGAACTGGGCCGGGAATCATCTGGCGCCTTGCCCGCCTTGCGACGCGTCGTGGCCCTGGCGCGGGCCGAAAGACATCGTCGCAGTGCGGTCGCAGCCCGGCGCCGTTAGTTGTTGCTGCAGGCCGGGGCATGCACGGCGTTGAATGACAAACCATCATCAATCAATGATCAGAATGTATTTGCCTGGATCATTCTCTGATTACAGTATCTCTCTGTTCGCAAACGCATATTTCAATCATGACAGGGATTTGTTTCGCACCGAAAGGTGGCGGGCAGTGCGGCAGGAGTCGCGCTGTGGTGGTTGTTGCGGGTAATTGCGAACGCCAGCGCGGCCGCAAAGTGTCAAAAGGCCGGTCCGTGCCATGAGGCGAGAGATCGGCGACAACAAGGGGAACCAAAGATGAGCATCATCAAGACTAACATCACCCGACGCAGACTACTCGCCAATGTCGCGGCTGCCGGACTGGCAGCACCTTTCATCAACAGTGTGGTGCGCCCCGCCAATGCGCAGAGCAAGGGCGTGATCAACTATGCCGGCTATGGCGGCAGCTATGGCGATGCCCTGCGGGAGACCTGGTTCGAGCCCTTTGAGAAGGAAACCGGTATCAAGGTCAATCTCGGTCCCGGGGCCAGCCTCGCGCTTGCGAAGCTTCAAAACGGCGACGGCAAGACGGCCCAATGGGACATGATCGATCTCACCAATGCCGAATATATCACGGCTCTGCATCAGGACCTTCTAGCCCCGATCCCCGCCGGTTCGGTCGATGACAGCCAGCTCGTGTCCGGCTATCTGAAAAGTCACGGCTTTTCTTATGTGACCTACGTCTGGGTCATGGGCTACAACAAATCTAAGATCACAGATGCCAACGCACCACAGACCTGGTCAGAGTTCTGGGACACCAAACGCCTGCCGGGCAAGCGGGCATTGATGGCGGTGCAGACCGATGGCGACGCCCTGGAAGCGGCGCTGATGGCCGATGGTGTCGATCGCAGCAAGCTCTATCCAATCGATCTCGATCGCGCTTTCAAGAGCCTCGACAAGCTCGGCCGCGACGACATCATCTGGACGACCAGCCTGCAGGAACCGGTCCAGCGCATCGGTTCCGGTGAAACGTCGCTCGGCGGCATCTATACCGGCCGAGCGATCATCGCCAACCGGCAAGGCGCCAATATCGGCTTCAGTCTGAAGCAGGGCATTATCGGCGGCGTCACCAATGCGATCACGAAATCCTCGGCCAATACGAAGGAAGCGCTGGAACTCTACAATTTCATGGCGACCCGCGGCGATCTTGCCGCCAAGTTCACCGCCCGCACCTCCTACGGTTTTCCCCACAAGGATGTCGAAAAGCTGCTGCCGAAGGAGGCCGACGACATTCGTGCGGCGCTGCCGACCAACCCGGACCTGCTCAGCTCCGGTGTCGTCGTAAACGACGAGTGGTGGTCGACCAATCTCGCCAGCGCCGTGGCGCGCTATCAGGAATGGCAGCTGGGCTGACCCTTCGGACCAGCCTTGCGGCGAAAGCAGACTGTCGCCGCAGCCATGCGCTTGCAGGACACGATCCCGGTTACGGCCGGGATCGGGTCGAAGGTTACCACCAGCATGATCGGAACGCTAAATGCCATTTTCGAAGATTGAGCATGCGATCGCGGCCATCGGCAGGGGCGAGATGATTGTCGTCGTCGATGCCGCGGATCGCGAAAACGAAGGCGATCTGCTGGTTGCCGCCGATGCCGCTACGCCGCAGGTCATTGCCTTCATGATGAAGCACGCCCGTGGCCTTATCTGTGCGCCATTGCCGGCCGAGCGGCTGGACGCGCTCGACATTCCGTTGATGGTCGCGCGCAATACGGAATCCATGCAGACCGCCTTTACCGTGTCCGTCGATATCATCGAGGATGCGACGACGGGTATCTCTGCCGCAGACCGGGCCGCCACCGTTCGACGGCTCGTCGACCCCCGCGCCCGCCCGAGCGACTTTGCCCGGCCGGGCCATATATTTCCGCTGCGCGCCCATGCCGGCGGCGTGCTCGGTCGTCCCGGCCATACGGAATCTGCCGTCGATTTCGCCCGCCTCTCGGGCCGTGGCGAAGGTGGTGTGATCTGCGAGATCTGCAATGACGACGGCACCATGGCGCGGCTGCCGGAACTGGTGGCGTTTGCCCGCGAACACGGCCTTCATCTCGTGACAATTGCCGACCTGGTCGATTATCGAAGGGCGCTTGAGGTTGCGCCAAGCGCCAAGGCATCCACCAGGCGTCCCGTCAGTCATGCCGACGTGCGGGCCTGACCGACGGCGAAAGCCCGTCTGGCGTTCCAGGGCCGCAAAGACAGGAAGCATGCATGACCTTTGATCGCACCACGCTCGATCAGGACTACAATGTCGGGCTGGCCGTGCCCGGCTGGCAGACACTTCTCGCGCGCTGGACAGCAGACAGTGCCGTGGCGCGCCAGACGATTGTCCACGTGGCCGACCTTTCCTACGGCGCGCATCCGCGCGAAAGAATCGACTATTTCGGCAGCGCTGAGGGCGGCCCGGTCATCGCCTTTTTTCACGGCGGCTATTGGCAGGGGCGCGAGAAGTCCGAATACGCCTGTGTTGCCGCCCCCTACGTCGCGAAGGGGTATGATGTCGCGATCCTCGAGTACCCGATCGTCCCCGACGTCATGTTTGCCTTGGTGATCGAGAGCTGTCGTCGCGCGGTGGCGTGGCTGAGCGGCTATGTCGAAGAGCGGAGACAACGGCCGGCCGGCATTTTCCTGCTCGGTCATTCGGCCGGCGGCCATCTTGCCAGCATGGTCGCCGTAGCCGACTGGCAGCGCTTCGGTCTCTCGGCATCACCGGTCGCGGGCCTGTGCTCGGTGAGCGGGATCTACGAGTTGGAACCTGTCGCGTCGAGCTTCGTCAACAAGGCGCTGAAGCTTTCGCCTACCGATTGCGCAGATCTGAGCCCGGCGCGGTTTGCGCCGATCGGCGATTTCCCTTGCCTGTTCGGAGTTGGAAGCAGCGACACCCCCGCTTTCCTTTGGCAGCAGGACGAAGTGTTGCGCGGCTGGTCAGGGAAAAGCGCGGTTGAAGGCCTGGTGCTCGAAGGTGACGATCACTTCAGCATTCTCGATGCCGTCGCCTATCGAGATGGCGCCATGATGGGCAAGCTGCTGGGGCTGCTTGCCGGCATTCGGGACGGGCTCGGCTGAGCACTTTTCTTGCGAGCGGCAAAAAGGTATAGTTCAGCGCGTCAGCGTGACGATATGGGAGAGCTGCTCTTCTCGAACTCTCAGATAGGCCGCATTGTCCGCAGTTTCGAGGACGATCAGGTTTCTCGTCGCGGTGACGGCGACACCGCAGCCGCGCAACGCCTCGGCCTTCTGCGGGCTGTTGGTAAATAGCACGACGCGATCGATGCCGAGATCCTCAAGAATGCCAGCTGAAGCCGCGAAATCTCGCGCGTCTGCTGGCAGGCCGAGTGCCACATTGGCCTCCAGCGTGTCGAGGCCCTCGTCCTGCAGGCCATAGGCGGCAATCTTGTTGGCAAGGCCGATGCCGCGTCCCTCATGGCCGCGCAGATAGATCAGGCAGCCTGCGTCGCTCGCCGCAATCAGTCTCAGGGAGCCTTCCAACTGCTGCGCACAGTCGCAGCGTAGCGAACCGAACGCTTCGCCGGTCAGACATTCCGAATGAACGCGTACAAGCACGTCGCCGAAGGGCGGATTGCCCTTGATCAGCACGATATGCTCGAAGCCGGTGGCATGTTCGCGATAGGCGATCGCGGTGAATGCGCCATAGGTTGTGGGCATGCGCGACGATGCGATCCTGGCGACGCCCGGTTCAGAGGGGTGTTGCTGTGCTTTTGGATCGCTCATGTCCATCACGCGCCCTGAGAGATCAACCCATATAGAGGCCACCCGAAGCGATGATCGCCTCGCCGGTGACATAGCTTGCCGCATCAGAACAGAGGAAAGCGATGACGCTGGCGATCTCGGACGGCTTGCCGAACCGCTTGAGCGGTATTGTCTGTCGCAAGGCATCGCCGCCATCGGCGATTCGCTTCGTCACCATCGGCGTATCGATCGTCCCCGGCGAGACTGTGTTGGCGCGGATGCGCGGAGCAAGGTCGCGGGCAAGGCCGCGCGTATAGGCCAGCACGCCGCCCTTCGTCGCGCCATAATGGGCGTGGCTCAACGTGCCGCCCTGATGGGCTGCGATCGAGGCGACTGTGACGATGGCGCCACCGTCGCGCATGTGGGGGACGGCGCGGCTGACGAGATAGAAGACGCCATCGAGATTGACGGAAACCATCCGGTGCCATTGCTCGTCGTTCATCTGATCAGCCAGGACCGAGGAGTAGATGCCGGCGCAGCTCGCCAGGTAGTCGATCCCGCCAAAGGACTTTACCGTCGCGTCCACCAACGCGCGGGCGTCGTCAGGCAGGGACGCATCATAGCTGAAGGACCGGATCCGGGTGCCGGTCGGGTCGAGTTCGGCGGCCGTCGCCGCGACGGCGTCAGCGTTGATATCAGCTGCCATGACATTGGCGCCGCAGGCGAAGAAATATTCCGCAGTGGCGCGGCCAATACCGCTGCCTGCGCCGGTCACGATGACGGTCTTGTCTGAAAAGTCGAACACGGCATTCTCCAGTCTGGATGAAAGTGTCAGGACCGCAGGTGGGCGGTCGCGATCACGGATTATTGTAGCAGGTCGGCAATCGCCCTTTCCACGAAGGCGATATCGGCGGGATCGGAATTCGGGCCGCCGGCGCGATGCCCGCCGATGGATGGAAGCACCCGCAGCTCAGCCTCTGGCATCCGCTCCACTTCCCCGGCGCTGTCTTCCGGCGGGAAATAGAGATCGCTGCGACAGGGCATGACGATGGAACGGGCTTTGATGGCACCAAGGGCGCGGTCGAAATCGCCGTGGAAGACCGGATTGGCGCTGATATCGCCCTGCTGCCAGGTATCGAGCTGTGACAGCAGATTGTTGGCATCGCGTCCAGCGAAATTGGTGTCCCACTTGGCCTCGAGAAAACCTTCAATGCTGGCCTCCACCTCCTGCCGGTAACAATGTTGGCGATACCAGGCCTGACTGTAGATCCAGCCGGCATAGACGCGCCCGAAGGCGCGCAGACCGGTCATCGGCGGGCTTTTATAGTCGCCGCCATTCCAAGCGGGGTCGGCAGTCAGCGCAGCCTTCAGGCCGGCCAGAAAGACATAGTTATGGGGTGAGACGCGCGCGGCACCGGTGATCGCCAAGAGGCGCGCCACCTTGTCGGGAAAAAGACATGCCCATTGGAAGGCCTGCATGGCCCCCATCGAGCGGCCGATGGCAAGCGCGATCCTGTCGACGCCGAGCCGTTCCGTGAGAAGCCGGCGTTGCAGCAGGACATTGTCATACACCGTCACGCGGGGAAACCGGCCCTTGTCCGCCGGCGGCGCGGCGTTGCTGGGCGACGTGGACAGGCCGTTGCCGATCAGGTTTGGCACGATGATGAACCATCGTTCCGGATCAAGCGGTCGGCCGGTGCCGATAAGCCATTCGTTCTGAACGTCACGGGAGGAATACCAGGTGGGAAAAAGGATCGCGTTGCTGGCATCGGCATTCGGGCGGCCATAGGTGCGATAGGCAATCTGCGTTGCGGAAAGGACCTCACCGCTCTGGAGTTTCACATTGCCGCATTCGAAGATTTGACTGGTCATGGCTACCGGCATTGTCCTGCGGGAAGGGATCTGCATTTTCCGGATCGCAGGGAGCGGGCGTGCCGCTCCCTGCGATAAGATCAGGCCGCAACCTTCTGGTCTTGCGCGACGACCACGCCGTCGATCGTCACCGGCACGCCATCGAGCGATACCGAGCAAGCCGACATTGGAATATCGACATGGCACTGCGAGTTGTTGGTGCCACCCGCCTCGGAATTCGGGCCTGTCGAAAACAGGAAGTTGCCGTAGAAGGCGCGGGCATCCATGCCGAGCGACTGGAACTTGTCGCGCATCCCAAGCCCGCCCCATTTTGCCTTGGGCTGCAGGCCCCAGCCGACATGGGAGACTGCGAACGCATTTGGATCATTGTAGGATTCGAGATGCTGTCGGAGATATTTTGCCTCGAAACCACCCTCGATCGACTGAATGAAACCATCCTTGATCTCGAGCACGATCGGCGCGGACTGAACATAGGTCTTGAAGGGGAACATCATGTCGCCGACATCGATCACGACACGGCCCTGAGCACTGCCTTCGTTCGGCCAGGTGGAAATGAAGCCGCTCGGCCAGTGATCCCAATGGCCGGGCTCGTCGGCGAAGCCGTATTCGGGAAGTGTCGGGAACTGTCCCACACCCATGGTCAGGTCGGTGCCGGCCTTGGAGGTCACGGTCATCAGCCTGGCGGACTTGAGCTGCTTGTCGGCGGCGACCAGGCGGCGCTTGTCATTTTCCGACGGCATCATCCGGGCAAGCACCTCCGGTGGCTCGATCACCATCAGCATACGTGTCTTTGCTTCGAGGATTTCGGTCTGTTCCGGTGAGTGAAGAAGACCCATCAGGTCGATCACCATGTCGGCCTGCTTCAGCAATCCGGTTGCCAGAAGCTGTCCGGTGAGCGGTGTCGTCTGCACATTGGTGCGCTCGCCGGCGACGGGACCTTGCGGCGGCACGGGCGGCAGATCGAGACGGAAGGCCTTTGCGCCGGTTTGCAACACGGCCCGCATGGCAGCCTCGAGGTTCTGCGGATGGCTGTTTTCTCCAGTCAGGACGACGATCGTTTCGCCGGCCTTCACCCGGCAAAGATCAAGAACCTGACGCCACATCGAAATTCGAAAGTCATCGCTTACTGCCATTGCCGTCCACTCCTTGATGTTTAGACGCTGAGGAAGAGATTTCTGAATTTTCCGCAATGCGTATTCTATTACGCATATGATTGGACCCAATCTCTGTCAATACCGAAGACCCTGGCATTTTCGCCGCTACGACAGTTGACAGCATTTTTGCTTTGCGTAATCTATAACGCAATGCGGAATTAAGCGATATCTCACGGAATTCCGCGCTACACCGCATTGCCACGCCTCACCCCAGGCGTTGGTCCTGTTGAGCAAATTTGTCCTCGGAGGTTTTCATGGATAAGCAAGTCGAAGTTGAACTCGAACTCGACGCCAAGGATATGGTTGGGTTTGACGAGCCGCTGGCGGCCTTTACGTCACCCGACATCAATTCCTGCCGCCTGCCGCGCCCCGACGCGACCCATCTACCTGCGGAACTCTATACGTCCGAGGAAGTCTTCGAGAGGGAGAAAGAACTGCTTTTCTTCCGCGACTGGATCGTCATGGCGCGCGAAGACGAATTTAAGGAACCGGGTGACTACCGGACCTTCGAAATGGCGGGAGAGAAATTTATCATCGCGCGCGGCCGCGACGGCGAACTGAGGGCCTTCATCAATTCCTGCCGCCATCGCGGCACGCCGATTGCCTATGGTGAAGGCAATGTGAAGGCCTTTGTCTGTCCCTATCATGCGTGGACCTACGACCTCACCGGCAAGCTGATCAACCCGCTGCGCAGCAAACAGTTGGGCAATTTCGACACGACGACCTGCCGCCTGCCGGAACTGAAGATCGGAACCTTTGGCGGCTTCGTCTTCGTCAACTTTGATCCCAACGCGAGGAGCCTCGAGGAATTTCTCGATTCGGAAGGTTTCCGTGAGGAATTGAGCTTTTTGCGGTGCGAGGACCTGGCGACCATCGACAACTACACGTTCGACATGGATGCGAACTGGAAAGTCGTCATGGAAGTTGGCGCGGACGTCTATCACGTCGAGGTTGTTCATAAGGAAACCTTCGGCAAGGCCTCGATCGGTTTCCGGCCGACGACGTCAGACAGCGATGTCCGCCTGACGAAATACGGTGCGACGAAGAAATACAACTCGCCGACCTTTGCCCCGGGTGGCTCGGTCCTGTTCGGCCAGATCCCGTGGCTGAAGGATATGCCGGGCGGCGGCTCCACCTTCGCCATGAATTTCCACTTGCGCCCGAACATGGCCTTCTTCGCTCGCTGCGATATGATCCAGCCGTGGGTCGCCATTCCGCTCGGCGTCAACAAGACACGCTTCATCACCTGGACCTGCATCCCCAGGGAATACGTCGGTACACCGGGCTTCGACGAAAAGGTTCAGCTGATCAAGGATTTCTGCCGGAAGGTGAACGACGAAGATCGTGATCTGACACTCGCCATTCAGTCCGGCATGACGTCGCGATATTTCCCGCGCGGGCCGATCCATGAACTGGAACGCGTCATCCATCACAAGTCGCAGGGCTATCTGCATGCCATGACACATGGTGGTGACTTCGACTGATCCCCACGACGTCCGATCAAGAGGCATGATGATGGAACGATCGACATTGGCCCTATGGGTCACAAAAAGGAACGACGAAGCTCACGACATTATCTCGCTGGAGCTTGTTTCACCGGATGGTGTCCCGCTCCCCGCCTTTACGGCAGGATCTCACGTCGATCTCTACGTTGGTAATGGGCTGATCCGTCAATACTCCCTCTGCAATGACCCGGCAGAGCGCCATCGTTACGTGCTGGGTATTCTGAAGGATCCCTCCTCTCGGGGAGGGTCTTGTTTCCTACACGAACAGGTAGGGGAAGGCGCTACCATCCTCGTCGGGGCACCTCGATGCAATTTCCCGCTCGTTGAAACGGCGGGAAAAAGCATTCTCATCGCTGGAGGTATCGGCATCACGCCGATGCTCGCCATGGCCTATCGGCTGACTGCGCTCGGCAAGCGATTTTCTCTCCACTACTGTGGCCGCAGCATCGATCGTATCGCCTTCCGTGAGGTTCTGGAAAGCGGGCCGCTGGCGTCGTCGAGCCAGTTTCATCTCGACGACGGCGATACGGCACAGCGCTTTTCATTCGGTGACGATATCGGCTTGCCCGAAGAAGGATCGCACATCTATGTCTGCGGCCCTGAAGGGTTCATCAACCATGCGCTGCAACAGGCCTACACCTTCGGCTGGCCGGACGGCCAGCTTCACGTCGAATTCTTCCGCGCCGAGGCCAAAGCCGTCGACGGGGATCAGGCCATTACCGTGACTGCAGCCCGATCGGGCGTCACCGTTGAGGTCGATGCAGATCGATCGATTGCCTCGGTTCTGATGGACCATGGCGTCGATATACCTGTCGCCTGCGAGCAGGGCATCTGCGGCACATGCGTGACCTCAATTATCGACGGCGAACCGCTGCATCGCGACGATTGCCTGTCCGATGCGGAAAAGGCGTCGAACAAGGTGATGACAATCTGCTGTTCCCGCGCCAAGACAAAGCACTTGGTGCTGGATATCTGAGGCGGCGGGCGACGCCGGCCTCATGCCATCTTGCGCCCTTCGCGGATGATCCATTTGCGGAAGGCCTGGACCTTGGGCAGGTGGCGTTTGGCTTCGGGATAGACAAGATAATAGACTTGGCGGCTGCGGGCCGTGACATCGAACGGAATGATGAGGCGGCCGCTATTGAGGTGATCTTCCGCCAGGAAACGGGGAATGGCGCCGATGCCAAGGCCTGCCAGCGCCGCCTCGATCAGCATCGAGTAAAGCTCGAAACGCGGACCGCGCAACGTATTGACCTCGAGCCCTTCCACAGATGTCAGAAGATCGCTCCATGCCTCCGGCCGCGTTGTCTGTTGCAGAAGGATTGCGCGAGTAAGATCATCTATGCTTTGGAAATCGATGGACTTGGCATAGGCCGGGCTGCACATTGGAACCAGATCCTCCGCCATCAGCCTGTCGACCAGGCCGTTCGGCCAGGAGGCCTCGCCGTAATGGATGGCGACATCGACATTTTCCGTCACGTCGTCAAAGATCCGGTGGTGATAGCTGGACACCTGAAACGTGATGTCGGGGTGAAGCTTGGCGAACCCGCCGAGACGCGGAATGAGCCAGTGCGACGCAAAGGTACTAAGCGAGGAAATATGCAGCACGGCCGAGCCGCTATTGGATGCCAGGATCTCCAGCGTGGCGGCTTCCGCCATCGACAGCGACAGCTGGATCTTCTTGGCGTAGGCTCGTCCCGCTTCCGTCAGCACCACACGGCGACGAATGCGCTCGAACAGCCGGATCCCGAGAAAGCTTTCAAGATAGGCGATTTGACGGCTGATGGCACTTTGCGTCAGGCCGAGTTCCTCGCCCGCCCGGGTAAAGCTGTCATGACGTGCCGCAGCTTCGAACACAGCCAGTGCGGTTGACGAGGGAAGTATGCGCTTCATGCTCGAATCCCATCGCTTGGATGACGTTTCTTCATGAACAGACAACCATGCCGTTTGACAAATCGCAAGGCTGCAGGCGTCGCATTGGCGACAGGACATTGGCTTGGTTGGAAATCGTCCCGCAGCAGGGCGACAGACGGTATTTGTATTCCGCGCCGGCGAATGCTATCGCGCAAAACTTATGGCAGAGGAGCCGGAATTGTCGCATCCCGATGACTTTGAAGAGCAGGACGAGAAGTCTGGGCAGGACCGTCGCCAGAAGGTGCAGTCGGTCGAAGTGGGCATGCGGCTTCTGACGAAGCTTTCTCGGCTCGGCGCGACCGTCTCGTTGTCGAAAATCGCGCAGGAGACCGGCATGCCGGCCAGCAAGGCGCACCGCTACATCCGTGCTTTGATGGAGACCGGGCTGGTCTCGCAGGATGTCGACACCGGTCTCTACAGGCTCGGGCCTGAAGCGCTTGCCATCGGTTTTGCAGCGATGAGTTACATGGACATCGTCGCGCTCGCGGCCAAGTCCATGATCAGCCTGCGTGATGCGATCAATGAGACCTGCATGCTTTGCGTGCTCGGCAACCGTGGTCCCGCGGTGGTCAGGCTGGAGCCTGCGCCGCGCTCCGTTGCCATCAATGTGAGGATCGGCTCTGTCCTTCCGATCATGGTTTCGGCTGCCGGATTGGTCTATGCGGCCTTCTCGGACGAACGTCAGGTCCAGGCTCTCATGGAACAGGAACGTGAGGAAATGCTGCGTTTCGGTCGCGCCGATATGCTCAAGCAGGCTGAGCAGAGCATTCTGGACGCACGCCAGCGGGGTATCGCCATCGTGTTGAGCACGTTGACACCGGGCGTAAGTGCGCTTGGGGCGCCCGTTTTTGATCATCAGGGACATGTTGCCGGAACGATTGTCGCTCTTGGACCCGAAGCAGTCTTCGACGCCTCCCCGGATGGTGCGCTGGCGGCCGAAGTCATGCGCGCCGCCCATGACGTCAGCCGCGGACTTGGCTATGCGGGGAAAACGCCCGGCATTTCGTGATCGTCAGGGCGCCGGCAACTGTGCCAAAACCGAATGAATTGATGAACACATCGCATTTGTGATTGCGACAATCGAAAATCATAGTCGAGCGGAAGGCAGCGAATGCAGGACCATGCAGTCGCTCAAATGACCTCTCGCGCAGGAGATTATGATGCTGAAAGTCGCCGTCATTATCGGAAATCCGCAGCCGAATTCGCGAACCGGCAAGATCGCTGAAATGGTTGCCAAGACCCTTTTGGTCGGGCAACCCGTCGATATCGCCGTGATCGAACTCGCTGACTATGCTTCCGAACTATTTTCGCGGGATTCCAAACGCGCCGCGGGGTTGGCCGAACAGGTGGCCTCCTGCGATCTGGTGGTCTTTGCCTCGCCCACCTACAAGGCCTGCTTCACCGGACTGCTGAAGGCCTTTCTCGACCGGTACGACAATAATGGTCTGCGCGGCGTCACCGCGATTGCCGTGATGACCGGCGGCAACGCCGCGCATGAACTGGCGCCGACTGTCACCCTTGTTCCGCTGCTGATGGAGCTCGGCGCTATCGTTCCAGTCAAGGGCCTGTTCTTCGTCGTCGGCGAGGGTGCCGATCTTGAGGCCCTGGTCGGGTCCCAGGGGCAGGAACTGCGCCTTGCATTCGGGCGTCTGGCCAAGCTGAGCTCCGCCTTTCTGCCCGCAGCCGCCTGACATTGGGTATGCGACGGCACCACCTCTTCGCCTTCATCGGCAGCAGCCCACTCGCATTAACGCGCTCAGGTGACTGCAACAAAACAAGGAGATCGAAATGAGTGTCTCAGTTCAGGATTCGCGCGCGCTGCGTGATGCTTTCGGAACCTATGCATCGGGACTGACGGTGATAGCTGGTCTGGTGGAAGGAGCGCCGGTCGGCTTTACCTGCCAATCCTTCTGCAGCGTCTCGCTGGAACCACCACTGGTCTCGTTCTGCGTCATGAAAAGCTCCTCCAGCTGGCCGAAGCTGCGACCTGCCGGCGCCTTCACGATCAACATCCTGTCCGCCGGGCAGATGGAGACCTGCAGGAATTTCGGACGCTCCGGCGTCGATCGATGGGCGGGCGTGGAATGGGGAGCAAGCAAGCAGGGGCACCCGGTCATGCAGGATGCATTGCTTTGCCTCGATTGCAGCACTTATGCAGAGCACGAGGCCGGCGATCACTGGCTCGTCCTGGCAAGAGTCGAGGACGTAATCCACCCTCGCCAGGATGCAGATCGCGCGCCCCTGCTGTTCTACAGGGGCAATTATCATTTCCTGAATTCGGCTGTGGCCTGAAGCACATCGCCAAAACAAGGCCTGATCGCCGCCACCCGATAACAGGTGGACCCTCTGATGGTGATACAAAATCATGAGTATACGGAATGAACGGATGAGGGATTTGCGTTTGTGGCAAGCGCCCACGCTCCAGCATACTGCCCTGCGACACGCCGTTCCAACAGTCAAATAAGGAGACAGAACCGGCCATCGAGCCGGATGCAGGCCGCCGTTCCTTGCTAATGCGCAGATCAAGACATCAGCATCGCAACCAAAAAAAGGGGAATTGAACGATGACCACCCGAAACAGCAGTCCGATCCTCACATCCGCATTGACGCGTCGCTCCTTCGCCAAGACCTTGGCTGCAGGCGTCCTAGCCACGCCATTCGTCAATCGCTATGTCAGTTCTGCGCAGGCGCAGGCGCAGGGCACGGGCGTCGTCAATTTCGCCAATTACGGCGGCAGCTATGGCGATGCGATGAGAGAGATCTGGTTCGATCCGTTTGAGAAAGAGACCGGCATCAAGGTCAACTCGGGTGTCGGCGCAAGCCTGGCATTGGCCAAGCTGCAGCTGCAAAACCCCTCCGGCGCAGAATGGGATATCGTCGACCTGACCAATGCCGGCTATATCAATGCTGTCAAGCAGGGCATTCTTCTTCCGCTTGACAAGAACCTGGTCGACACGAGCCAACTCATCCCCGAATATGTCGGCACCCACGGCTTCTGTTACGTCACTTTCGTGCTGGCGATGGGATGGAACAAGGCCACCGTAAAGGAAAGTCCGTCCTCCTGGGCAGAGCTATGGGACAAGTCGAAATATAAGGGCAAGCGCTCGCTTGGTGTTGTCAATACGGCCGGCGATGCGATAGAGGTGGCATTGCTGGCGGATGGCGTTGCCACGTCGGCAATGTATCCGATCGACGTCGATCGCGCCTTTGCAAGCCTCGACAAGCTCGGCCGGGACAACATCGTCTGGAACCAGACCCTGCAGGAGCCTGTCCAGCGTATCGGCTCGAATGAGACGCCGGTCGGGGCCATCTATACGGGCCGCGCCATCATGGCAAACCGTGGCGGTGCCAATATCGGCTTCAGCGTCAAGCAGGGCATCGTCGGCGGGGATTCACTTGGTGTCATCAGCAACTCGAAGAACAAGAAGGAAGCCTTCACGCTCCTCAACTTCATGGCCACGCGTGGCGATCTTGCAGCGAAATTCGCTGCAAAGACCTCCTACGGCATGCCCCACATGCAGATTGAGTCGCTTCTGCCCAAGGACGCCGACGACGTTCGCGTTGCCCTGCCGACCAATCCCGATCTGCTCAAGAGTGGCCTGATCGTCAATGACACTTGGTGGGCCGATAATCTGGCTGCCATCGTCAATCGCTACCAGGAATGGCAGCTCGGCTGATCGCCTGATCCAGCTCCGTGTGGCCTTCCGCACCGTGCCGCGATGGCGGAAGAACGCTCCCGCCATCGCCGGACGTATCGCCCGGGTCGCCAGACGATACCCGACCGCTGCATCCTCCCCCGACAACCGATTGGTGAGTTACGGATTTGAATTCGTTTTCAAGACAGCACATGGGGCAAGTTCTTGCGCATCCGCCATGCACGGCTTTGCGGTCTCTTACAGCATTCTGCCCGACTTCGTCCGGACACGATGGCGAGGCGCAATGCGCCGCCGATCCTGGACATCGTGCCGCCGCCTTTCTAGCGGCAGGGCGAATGGATGAAGCGGCCCTCTTGCTCGGCTATCGCTTTTCCGTACGACATACAGTTATCGCCGGTCGTCAGCTTGGCCGGGAATTAGGCTTTCCGACAGCCAACATGAAGCTCTGCGCAAGGACGCCGTTGCGCAACGGCGTCTATGCGGTCCGGTTGCGTCGCGCCGACGGCCGGATCTACGACGGTGTGGCAAGCCTTGGCTTACGGCCGACCATTGAGGATGACGGCATCCAGTTGCTGGAGACCCATATTTTTGATTTTTCCGCCGACCTTTACGGCGAGGCCTGCACAGTCTCATTTTTCGACTTCATCCGTGACGAACAGAAATTTGATGGTTTGGATGCTCTGGTCTTGGCAATCAGTCGAGATCAGGACCATGCCCGCTCTCGTCTGCGATCGGTAGAACCCGTCAGCAACCTTGATGCGGCAATGAATTTCTAGACGGCCCGTCCCATGGCGCCGATTGTGTGCCGGGTGAGTGTGATGGCGATGCGGCGACCGACAGGCTCGCCGCATGGATGCCGCGGCTTAAGATTTCGTCAACTGCATCGAGCCCGTGATGGCTGGCGGTGAACACACGCAAGATCGATTGGAAGGAATGACCATGCGCCAAATGCGGCTTGTTATGTACAAGATGGCCGGACCCGCAGGCCATCTGTGGCAGCACCCAGGCGAGCAAAACAGATTTCTCGATCCGGATCACTGGGACACGGTCGCCCGGCTTCTGGAGGGCGCCAAGTTCGACGCCATCTTTCTCGCTGACAGTCAGGTTTTTTATGACGATGACACGATCCGGGGCGGGGGTGAGCTCTATCTTCTCGATCCAGTGCCGCTCGCCATGAGCATTGCACGGGCGACGAAGCGGCTCGGAATCGGCGTAACGGTCTCGACAAGTTTCGTCGAACCCTATGGCGTTGCCCGACAGCTCGGAACGATCGATCTCTTGAGTGGCGGGCGGATCGCCTGGAATGTCGTCACATCGACCATCGACAAGGCGGCCAAGTGTTACGGCATGGAAAAGCTCCTGGGACGCGAGGAACGATATGACCGCGCCGAGGAAGTCCTGGAAGCTGCCGCGCAGCTGTGGGATAGTTTCGGCCGCGACGCGCTGATCGTCGACAAGAAGAACGGGGTCTATATCGATCCTACCAAGCTGCGAGAATTCGACTTCATCGGCCAACACGTCAAGACGCGCGGACCATTGACGACGCCGCCAAGCGCCCAGGGTCGGCCGGTGATCATCCAGGCAGGTGCCTCAGAGCGCGGCCGTGATTTTGCCGGTCGTTGGGCCGAAATGATCTTTGCCTCCGGCACGGACTTGTCGTCGCTGCAGGAATTCTACGCCGATGTCAAACGGCGGGCCGCATCCTATGGGCGCCCTGCAAACGACTGTGCTGTCCTGTCCGGCTTGCGGGTGACGGTAGGCGAGACCGAGGCAATTGCCAGGGAAAAGCATCGCTACTGTCAAGATCTCATGAGCGACGACGTGGCGATCGGCATTACCTCCAAACATATCGGGATCGATCTCTCGACGTTCGACAAGCATTGCCCTATGCCGGAATTCGATAGCGAGGTCGGTTCCCGCGGAATCTATCAGACCCTGTTGAAGCTCGGCCGGGAAGAGGGTCTCACCCTCGTAGAGGTGGCTCGCCGCTATGCCGGATTTGGTTCGGGTTCGGGTGCGACCGGTTCGCCCCATCAGGTTGCCGACCATATGCAGAACATCTTCGAGAGTTACGGCTCGGACGGTTTCATGTTGAATTTCGGTGGCGGACCGGGGGGCGTCGACGATTTTTGCAGGCTGGTCGTGCCGATTCTACAGGAGCGCGGACTGTTCAGAACCGAGTACCCCGGCACAACGTTGCGGGAGACGCTTGGATTGCGGCCCTGGCCGATCTATCCGCCGAAGAGGCCGGACACCGTAACCGGCGCTTCCGAGAAGGCGCTGGCCAAGGCATAGTCGGGCCGGCGCGCTTGGTCGGGGAAATGCGCTGCGATCCTTCAGATCGATTCCACATCTTTCGTATAGTGTTCTAAAGGACGCCAGGGTCCTGATCGGACGCTCAGGGCCTACGCTTTCACACCTTTGTGCTAAGGCCCATGTTCTCCCGCAACGTCTTGCCGCCATACTCCTTGCGGAACAGCCCTCGGCGCTGCAGTTCCGGGATGACCAGCCTGACGAAGTTTTCAAGACTGTGCGGCACGACGGGAGGCATGATCATGAAACCATCACAAGCGCCCATCGCCGTCCATTCCTCCATCATGTCGGCCACATCCTTGGCCGTTCCCGATATGACGGTGGTGCTCGTTCCCACGCCGTAGCGCCGACCCAACTCGCGCAGCGAAATCCCGCTCCGGCGCGTCAACTCGGCCACCTCGCGATAATCGCCTTGGGCACCTGGCACGTCCATCGCCGGGAGCACTTCGTGCTGCGGGAATTGCGACAGGTCGATATCGATATGATAGGAAAGGGTCGACAGCCCGGCATCCGGCTCGACAAGGCTTTCGAGAAGCGCACGGCTTTCCTCGGCCATCGCGCGGGTTTCAGCGATGATCGGGACGATGCCCGGCAGGACGCGTATGTCGTCCGGATTGCGGCCGGCGCGCGCAGCTCTTTCCCGCAGATCGCTGCGATAGGCAGCTGCCGCCTCCGGTGCCGAGTGCTTGACGAACACGACGTCAGCCCATTTTGCCGCGAAATCTTTGCCGAGATCGGAGGCACCGGCCTGTAGCAGCACGGGGCGCCCTTGCGGTGTGCGGCTGACATTCAGCGGGCCACGGACGTCGAACCATTGGCCTTTGTGATCAATCTGATGAACCTTGCTCGGATCGGCAAAAAGCGGTGCAGCGGCGTCTTGGACCAGTGCGCCGCTTTCCCACGAGTTCCAGAGCTTGGTGACGACTTCGAGGAATTCGTCGCCACGTTCATAGCGTAGGCTACGATCCACCAACTTGCTCTGGCTGAAGTTTTTCGCCTCCGCTTCCTGAAACGAGGTCACGATATTCCAGGCGGCACGACCGCCACTCATGTGATCCAGTGTCGCAACCGCCCTCGCCAGACTGTAAGGCTCCGCATAGCTCGTCGAAATGGTTGCCGCCAATCCAACGTGTTTCGTCGAGCCGGCAAGCGCTGCGAGAACGATCATCGGATCGAGGCGTAAGGCACCAAGACCGCCATATCGGAGCTGACTGTCCATGGTCCCGGCGAGGCGGTCGGGAACTGAAAGGATATCGGCGAAGAAAATCATGTCGAATCGCCCCTCTTCCAGCAAGGATCCCAATCGCTGGTAATGGGCAAGTGAGGTAAAGTCCGTCTCGGCCCCCGGATAACGCCATCCTGCGTGACTTCCCGATGTTGGACCTGCCGACACAAATGCTGCTAGATGCATTCCTCAACCCTCTTTCAGTCTTTGAACGTCGATCGTCTTTCTTGTGTTCGCGATCAATCAAACGGCCACAATCGCTGGCGGTTCAAAGAGGATCACGATGGCGTGTCTGCACTCACCGGCACGGCATTCCGCTATGCTCGAAATAACAATGGCGCAGTTTTCCGCATTATAGAACGACCTGGATGATCATGGATTGATTACCATTTGGAATGTTCAGTTTGCAGGACGTCTCCGACCGGCCTCGTCGCTGAAAGCTACCGGCACTCGGCGTACTCGGACTGCGGCATCATCGCTTCGGTCAATCCAGCCAAGAGATCGAAGAGGAACGGCAGAGAAGCCAGCAGGGTTTTGAAGCTGCCCACCAATCGGTTCTCCGTTCGAACAGGTAAGGATGAGCCGAAGAAGAGAGCGGTCGTCAGGCCCTCCGTCACCGCCCGATCTGCCGCGACAGCTCATGGCGATAACGTCCGTCGTCGGTCGTCCGGTGCGTCCAGGACATGCTGACCGTCCTCCAGCACGAGGATGGTATCCGCGGGGCGCGCGGCAAAGAAGTGGTGAGTGACTAAAATTACCAATCTCTCATTCCCTAGGTCAAAAGTCTTCGTTGAAGGTAAAGCGCCGCCTCGGCATCAAGTGCGCAAGTGGGTTCATCGAAAATGGCAATTTCGGCGGGCTCGGCTAACCCCGCTCAGGTTGCAGCACCACCCTCGGCTTTTGGGTGCGGCGCCAACAGAGATATTCGGCCTCGCGATGACGCCCTTACATCGGACGATCTTGCTGTCTGTGATCGTGTCTGGCAGCGATCAAGGGCGAATTGAACCTTGATGAAGGCAGCGAGGAACTGAGCTGATCCCCATCCATCATCATCGAACTGTATCGACTGGGTGTTTACTACGAACAGCAGCTCATGGCGCTCGTCTACGCGGCTCGTGGCAAATTTGATGCGCTCTAGGAACGTGCTTTGTGTTTTGCCCTGTTGCTGGCATTGGAAACTCATAGGTAGCGACATAGGCTATCTGTCTATTCGCGATATGGACGGGCATGACTGCCAATCCCGTTGCGGTTATGCTGCCAAGCCACATCCTGTCTTCACCCAAATCAACGACTCCGCAAATGGTCGGGTCCCTAAATTTCGTCGCGCCATCGCACGGCATGCGGGGCGACTGGTCAAGACAATGGGAGACGGGGTCCTCGCAGAGTTTAGAAGCGTGGTCGATGCCACACGCTGCGCGATTGAGTGGCAGGTCACCAAGGCGCAGAAGGCTGCTGAGGGCGATTCCAGCCCGCTCGTCTTCAGGATCGGCATCAATCTTGGCGATATTATATCAGAACCACCCGACATTCACGGGGATGGCGTCAACCTCGCAGACAGGGTGCAGGCCTTGGCTCGGCCCGGCGGCATCGCTCTGTCTGGATCTGCTTATGAGCAGGTCCACTCCAAGGTTGCGGCCAATTTCACGTTCATCGGTGCAAAGAAAGTCAAAAGCATTCCCGATCCGATACGGGTCTACCAAATCAATCTGGGTGCTGACGGTCGGCGACGAAGCCTGTCCTGGGCGAGGACAGCGATCGTGGTTTTTGCGGCGGCCAGCGTCATGCTTTTGCTGGTGGGCTCGCTCGCATGGTATGGGCAAATGGCGCCGCGCGCGCTTTTGAAACAGGGGGACGCCTCACTCGTCATCCTTCCGTTCGACAATCTCAGCGACGATGGCGGACAGGGACACCTTGCTGACGGCATAACCGAAGATCTGACGACGGAGCTCGCGCGCGTTCAAGGCCTGTTCGTCATCTCCCGCAGCGCCGCCTTCGGCTACCGGTCGGCGGCACCGCAAAAAGCGGCCCATGACCTCGGTGTGCGGTATGTTCTCGAGGGAAGTGTTCGGCGCGCTGGAGATGAGCTGCGGGTCACCGCCCAGCTTGTCGATGCCGAATCGAACGGCCACGTCTGGGCGAACCGGTACGATGGTGCCTGGGCGGACGTGTTTGCCGTCCAGGACAAGATCGTCGTCGAAATCACGAAAAGCCTTGAACTCAAGCTCGCCGCGATCAAGCGCGGTGCGTTAATGGCCGGGGGGACACGAGATCCGCTCGCCTATGAAGCCTATCTTCAAGGCCGCGCTCTCTTGAGAAGCGACCGGCCGGACGACTGGCGCGCAGCCTTAGCCGCTTATCAAAGAGCGTTGAGCCTCGACGATCAGTTTGGAGCGGCTGCGGCAGAAATCGCATGGCTTTATCATGACGCCACGGGCACGCGTCTTTCCGCTTTGGGGACGACGGGCGGTCTGGCACGAGAAGAAGAAGACGCCTATGCCAGGATTGCGGAGCGCAACCCATCTGCTGCGTATTATCAACTGCTCAGCGATCAGTTGGTCGGGGCGCAGAAATTGGACGATGCGATCAAGGCGGCTCAGATCGCGATCGATCTCGATCCAAGCGACCCGTTGAGTATGCATGCCATGGCATACGCGTTGATCTTGAACGG